>CAZJBC010000348.1:0-3058 GCA_964543805.1 uncultured Brevundimonas sp. | reverse complement strand
CCAGGTGGTGCTGACCAGCCAGACCGGCGAGCACCTGGACGAGGCAGCGCTGGAGCTGCAACGCGAAATGCGCACGCTGCCCTTCCTGGTCGATCCGCGTTTCTCCACGCCGCCCAGCGGCCCCGAAATCGTCATCCGGCCTCGGCCCGAGGACGCCGCGCGCCTAGGCGTCACCGTCGCCACCATCGCCCAGATCGCTCGCATCGCCACGGTCGGCGATGTCGATTCCAACGTCGCCAAACTGACCGAGGGCGAGCGGCGCATTCCCATTCGCGTGCGCCTGCCCAAGACGGCGCGTGACGACCTGCCGTCTATCCGCGCCCTGCAGGTGCCGACGGCCAGCGGCGCCATGACCACCCTGGACTCCGTGGCCGACGTCGACTTCCAGGCGGGCCCCGCCGAGATCGACCGCTTTGCCCGCAAACGGCAGATCACGGTCATGGCCAATGTCATCAACGGGGTTCAGTTCACCGACGCCCAAAACCAGGTTGATGATCTGGACATCATGAAGCATCTGCCGCCGGGCGTGACCACCGCCGTC
This sequence comes from uncultured Brevundimonas sp., assembly GCA_964543805.1. Classification (GTDB taxonomy): domain Bacteria; phylum Pseudomonadota; class Alphaproteobacteria; order Caulobacterales; family Caulobacteraceae; genus UBA5005. The sequence goes on along the minus strand of CAZJBC010000348.1, from coordinate 2,517 downwards.
GCCGGTGAACAGCAGGCCAGTCAGCAGCTGTTCCTGGGATTCGCCATCGCTATCCTGTCGGGGACGTTCCTGGTCTACGGCGTCATGGTGCTGTTGTTCGGCAGCTTCTTCAAACCGATCATCATCCTGTCAGCCATGCCTCTGGCCGTGGGCGGGGCGATTGTCGGCCTGCTGGTCATGGGCCTGCAAATCGACATGCCAAGCCTTATCGGCTTCCTCATGCTTATGGGCCTGGCGTCCAAAAACTCCATCCTGCTGGTCGAATACGCCATCGAGCGCGAGCGCGAAGGAATGGGTCAGCGCGAGTCGATCCTTGAGGCCTGTCACGAGCGGGCCCGGCCCATCGTCATGACCTCGCTGGCCATGATGGCGGGCATGTTGCCGACCGCGCTCGGCATCGGCGCCGGCGCGGCCTTCCGCCAGCCCATGGCCGTGGCGGTGATCGGCGGGCTGATCACCTCGACCGTGCTGTCGCTGCTGATCGTGCCGGTGGTCTATGAGATCGTCGACGACATCGAGGCCTGGCTGAAGCCTCGGCTCGGACGCCTGACCACCCCGCGAGAGGCCGCGGCGGCAAGGGAAGCCTGAGGCCTCAGTACCCGTGGATCCGCGCGTAGCGGTCGCGGTGCCAGGTCTGGCCGCCCAGCGCCGCCTCCGCCACCCGCGCGCGCTTCATGTAGAGCCCGGCGTCATGTTCGTCGGTCATGCCGATGCCGCCGTGCATCTGCACCATCTCGTTGGAGATCAGGTGCAGGGTGTCGCCCATCCGCGCCTTGGCCAGGCTGACCAGCTCGGGCACGTTGTTGGCGCCCGCGTCAATCGCCGCCAGCGCCGCCTCGACGGTCGAGCGCGAAAGCTCCAGTTCCGAATACATCTTGGCGGCCCGATGCTGCAGCGCCTGGAAACTGCCGATCAGCTGGCCGAACTGGCGGCGGGTCTTCAGATAGTCGAGGGTGATGTCGAAGGCCTCGGCGGCCTGGCCCAGCATCTCGGCGGCAAGGCCGGCGCGGGCTCGGTCGAGGGTCTTTTCCAGGGTGTCGAACCCGCCGCCCAGGCGCGCATCAGCGCCGACGGCGACATCAGCCAGCGTCAGCCGGGCGTGGGCGCGGCTGTCGGCCAGCTGCAGGTCTGAGACCGTCAGGCCCTTTGAGCCCGCAGGGACCAGGAAAAGAGAAACGCCGTCGGCCTCGCCGGGCTTGCCGGCCTCGCGGGCGGCGACGACGAACAGGTCGGCGTTTAAGCCGTCCAGCACGAAGGTCTTGGAGCCCGACAGCACATAGCCGTCCGCGGTCTTCTTCGCCGACAGGGCGGTCGCCTCTGGCGCATGGTGAGCGCCTTCGTCAACAGCCAGGGCGGCGGTGATTTCGCCGGCCGCGATCTTCGGCAGCCAGGCTTCCTTCTGGGCGTCGGAGCCGCCGATCACCAGGGCGCTGGCGGCGGCGAGGGCCGTGGACAGCAGGGGCGATGACGTCAGGGTGCGGCCGGTCTCTTCCAGGATCAGACCCAGGCCGACATAGCCGAATTCCGAACCGCCATACGCCTCGGGCACGATGACGCCGGCCCAGCCCATTTCGCCCATTTCGGCCCACAGCCCCGGCTCATAGCCGATCTTCGCATCGCGCGCCTTGCGCAGGGCGTTGACCGGGGATTTTTCGCGAGTCCAGGTGCGGGCCGCGTCGCGCAGCATGGTCTGTTCTTCGGTCAGGACGGCCATGGAGGACTCCGTTACTCGGGGGACGCGGGCGTGTAGCGTTCCGCGAGGGCGGGCGCAACTCTCTCGCCCGCCGCCGCCGCGGCGTTTCAGCCCATTATTTGATCATGCGGCGCCCAAAGAATCGCCGTACGCGCAGATCGACGAGTCTACGGGGGACGCCATGCAAGTCGATGCGGCCGCAACAGCCTGGGTGATGACCGCCACCGCTTTGGTTTTATTCATGACAGTGCCGGGGCTTGCGCTGTTTTACGCGGGCCTGGTGCGGGCCAAGAACGCCCTGTCGGTGATGATCCATTGCGTGGGCATCACCTGCCTGATTTCCGTGCTGTGGCTTGCGATCGGCTACAGCCTTTCGTTCTCGGGCGGCTCGCCCTGGATCGGCGATCTTTCCAAGGTCTTTCTGCTGACCACCACAAAGGACAGCGTTTCCAACAAGCTGCCCGAAACCGTCTACTTCATGTTCCAGATGACCTTTGCGGTCATCACCCCGGCCCTGATCGTCGGCGCCTATGTGGAGCGGATCAAGTTCCAGGCCGTGCTGCTGTTCTCGGCCCTGTGGAGCCTGCTTGTCTATGCGCCGGTCGCCCACTGGGTGTGGGGCGGCGGCTGGCTGCAGCAGCACGGGGTGATGGATTTCGCCGGCGGCCTGGTGGTCCATGCGACCGCCGGCGTCGGCTCGCTGGCCATCGCCTTCTTCCTAGGCCACCGCGACGGCTTTCCGCGCGAGATCAAGCCGCCGCACAATCCGGGCATGACCATGATCGGCGCCGGCATGCTGTGGGTCGGCTGGTACGGCTTCAACG
>CAZJBC010000347.1:0-3065 GCA_964543805.1 uncultured Brevundimonas sp. | reverse complement strand
CCTACCGCCCCCAAGCCGAAAAAGACTCGTATGCGGGCTGGACCCCGACAGCCGGCGGCCTGAACATCGATTTCGGCGCCATCTACTATGGCTACTGGAACGACTATGAGCACTATGTGAACTACAAGAACGGCCATTTCGACAAGAACGTCAGCGCGCCCTACTATGAGGTCAAGGCTGTCGCGACCCTGCCGATCGGCATGAGCTCCATCAAGGGTTCGATCTTCTATTCGCCGAACTTCTTCGCTGAAACCGGGGCGGCTACCTACTACGAGGGCGCCTTCAGCACCCCGTGGAAGGGCATGACCTTCTCCGGCGCCGTGGGCGAGCAAACCATCGCCCACGTGACCCCCGGCAACTTTGCCTGCAACAGCGACAAGTGCTCCAGCTCCTACACCACCTGGAACTTCGGCGTGACCATCCCGGTCAACGAACACTTCTCGGTCGACGCGCGTTACATCGGCAGCTCCAGCAAGGCGGAAACCTTCGGCAACGCCAACCTGGAAGAAGCCGGCTTCAACGGCATCGCGGCCACCCTGAAAGCCACGCTCCCGTAGGGCAGGCGATCAGACCAAAAGAACGAGGCCGCCGGACATGTCCGGCGGCCTTTTTCATTCAGTCATCCAATTTCAAAAAGCGCGATCAGGCGACCTCTGCGCGCTGATCCGATTCGTCTTCGCCCAACACCGCCTGCAGGGCCGCGAACAGGCGGCCGACCTCTATCGGTTTGGCGACAAAGCCGTCCATGCCACAGGCCGTGTATTCGGCCACCTGATGGCTCATGGCGTTGGCGGTCAGAGCGATGATCGGCGTGCGCTCACGCCCTTCAGCCGCTTCGATCTCGCGGATCTTCCGGGCAGCGGAGGGGCCGTCCAGTTCAGGCATCTGCACATCCATCAAGATGACGTCCCATTCGCCTGTCCGCCAGGCGTCCACGGCTTTCTGGCCATTATCGACCAGCGTTGGATCGATGCCGATCTGGTGCAGCAGGGTCTTGAGCACCAGCTGGTTGACCGTGTTGTCCTCGGCCGCCAGGATTCGCAGAGACGGGGCGCTGAAATCGGCCGGCGCGTCACGGTCGGCCTGGGGGGCGGCCTCGGTCTGGGCGGCGTCTCCGACGCGCCGAAGCGGCAGGATCACCTCGAAGGTGGCCCCCTCGCCCGGCCAACTCTCAGCCGAAATCGAGCCGTTCATCAAAGACGCCAGCTCGCGGCAGATCGACAGGCCCAGACCGGTGCCGCCAAAGCGCCGGGTCGTTGAGGCGTCGGCTTGTTCAAATTTTTCAAAGAGATGGGCGAGGCGATCGGGCGGAATGCCGACGCCAGTGTCGCTGACCCGGATGGTCAGGGCCTCGCTTTGCCGGCCGACGACCACCCGCACCTGGCCCTGATCCGTGAATTTCAAAGCGTTGGAGACCAGATTGTAGACGATCTGACGAACCCGGGTGGAGTCGCCCAGATAGACGCCGCGCGCGCCGTCTTCGACGGACAGGTCGAAGGACAGGCCCTTCTTTTGGGCGATCGCGGTGAACGCCGCGTGGGCGCCGCGCGCCACTTCGTCGATGTTGAATTCGGCTTCCTCGAGCTCGAGCTTGCCCGCCTCGATCTTGGACAGATCCAGGACGTCATTGAGGATCGCAAGCAGGGTCTCGCCGGACTGGCGCACCACGCTGAGGCGGTCGCGCTGGATAGGATCAAGGGTGTCAGCCGCCATGGCCTGAGCCATGCCCAGCACGCCGTTCAACGGCGTGCGGATTTCGTGGCTCATGGTGGCCAGGAAGGTGCTCTTGGCGCGGTTGGCGGCCTCGGCCTGCTCCTTGGCCTGGAGCAGCGCCAGCTCATTCTGCTTGCGGGCGGTAATGTCCTGCATGGCGCCAATGGCGCGAACCGGCTCGCCGCGTTCGTTGCGGGTCACGCGCAGCACCGATGAGACCCACACCGCCTGTCCGTCGGCGCGGCAGGTTCGGTATTCGGCGCGTCGCAGGCCGGTTTCAGCTTCGGATGAATCCATTTCCTCGCGCGCCCGGTCGCGGTCGTGCGGGTCGACGCAATCATAGGCGGCCATCTGCTCGAAAGACTTGGCCTCGCCAAAGAAGTCGATATCGGCGGCGGGATTGGATTTTTCGACGGTGCGGCCTTCGTAGTCGATATCGAAGGCGTGAATATTGGTGATGGTGAGCGCCATGTTGAGCATCTGTTCGGCGCGCTCGGCCTTTTCCAGGCTGGTGACCATTTGGGTGATGTCGTGCGCGGCGACAATGATGCCGCCGATCTCGCCTTCGCCATCGCGCCAGGGCGACAGTTCGGCTGAGATCCATTTGGTGACGCCGGGCATGGTCGATCCGACTTTCGGATCGCGGATATAGCGCCCGCCCAAAACCTTTTCGAAGGCGCCGCGGAAGCGCAGGAAGTACTCCGGGCTGATCTCGAAGACCGAGCGGCCGATGGCCTCGTCTTCGCTGACGCCGAAATTGGCGAGCCAGACGGGGCTGGCTTTGATGACGCGGAACTCGCGATCGGTCATCAACAGCGAGCCAGGCACGGCCTCGGCGAAGGCGCGCAGCACCTGGCGGGTGTGATCCAGTTCGTTGCCGTCGCGGCACGCCCGTTCCGCCGAGCGGGCGCGATCGCATTCCAGCGCCACGCCATCGGCCAACTTTTGCAGGCCCTTGGCGAGCTTTTCGTTGAACGGCCGGGGTTTTTGATCAACCACGCACAGGACGCCCGGCGAGGTTCCATCCGCCATGCGCACCGGGGCGGCCGCATAGAAACGCAGTGCAAGGGGGCCGGTGACCAGCGGGTCGCCGGAAACCCGTTCGTCCTTTAGCGTATCCTCAATCCACAGCGGCTTGCCGGATTTGATTGCGGATGCGGCCATGCGGTCTTCGCCAGCCAGATCGCCGCGGTCCCGGCTGCGCCAGACAGCGCCGCCGTCGACCAGGACGACTGTGGAATCGGCAGCGTCGAACAGGGTCTTGGCAAGCCAGGTCGCCCGCTCAAAAGCGGGTTGGGCGCCGCCCATGCCGAATGGGGTCTCGATCGATCTTTGGCGTTTCAAGCGTCACG
>CAZJBC010000346.1:0-3066 GCA_964543805.1 uncultured Brevundimonas sp. | reverse complement strand
GAGCAGCGGGAACGCGCGCGGGACTACGGTTCGGGCATCATCGATCCGGTGACCAGCCGGCTGAACGAGAACTATGTGGGGGCCATGGCCGCCCTCAACGCCGATCCCAGCGCGCGCCAGGGTCAGGACATCTGGCTGCGGCAGGGCGATGAAAAGACCCAGACCCGGACCCAGACCGTCATTCACGCCCAGTCCATGGACACGGCCAACGCCGGGGTGAAGCTGAAGGACGTGACCTTCTATGTCTTCGACCTGGGCCGCAACGGCATCATGAACTTCCAGCGGCGGATCGATGCGCCTCAGGCGGTGCTGGAGGCCGGCGCCTGGAAGCTGACCGAGGCACGAGAGACCTCGCCGGGCAGCGTGGTCAGCCAGTCCAGCACCATGTCGGTTCCCACCATGATCACCGACCGGCGGGATGTTGAACGTTTCTCCTCGCCGACCACGATTTCGTTCTGGGCCTTGCCCCGCTTCATCCACCAGACCGAACAGGCCGGGTTTTCCAGCCTGGGCTACCGGTTGCGCCTGCAACAGCTGATCGCCACGCCGCTGCTCTACGCCGCCATGTCGATCCTGGCGGCGGCCTTTTCGCTCAAGCTGATGCGGCTGGGCGGCCTGACGGTGCTGGCCACCTCGGGCGTGGTGCTGGGTTTTGTCTTCTACTTCTTCAACCAGTTTGCCGGCGCCCTGGGACAAGCCGAGGTGATTCCGGTATTCGCCGCAGCCTGGGCGCCGCCGTCCCTGGCCCTGCTGTCCGGATTGACTTTGCTTTGTTATACGGAAGACGGTTGAGGCGGGGTTGGGTGGAAGGTGTGAGATGACAAGACCCAGCACGCCCCTGCGCTTGCGCATCCTGGCCGGCGCCGCGGCTTCCGCCCTGCTGGCCGGATCCGCCTGGGCCCAGGACACCACCACGGCGCCGACGCAAAAACAGGAGGAAGGTCCGACCTTCCTGTCCGCCGATCAGGCCACCCGCGACGGGGACGGCCGGGTTCAGGCCACCGGCCACGTCAGCGCGGTCACCGACGAGCGCACAGTGCGCGCCGACAAGGTTGTCCAAGACGCGGACGGCAAGATGACGGCCACCGGCCACGTCGAGGCCGTCACCACCCGCCAGCCCGGCGCGAAGGCCCCTGCCGGCGCGGCGCCGCAGCAGCGGTCGATCCGCGCCGATGAGGCGACCTTCGATCCCAACACCTCGATCATCTCGGCCCACGGACAGATCCGCATCTACCAGCCGGACGGTACGGTGGAATTCGCCGATTCCATGATCTTCACCCAGGACATGTCCACCGGTGTGGCGACCAATTTCTCGGCCCGACTGCCACAGAACAGCACCATCGCGGCGGCCAGCATCATCCGTCGGGACGACACCTTCACCGAGATGAACCGGGCGATCTTCACCACCTGTTCGTTGTGCAACGCCGACGGCTCGGCCAAGAACCCCACCTGGCAGATTACCGCCGACAAGGTTGTGCGCGACGAGAAAGAACACGCCATCAACTTCCAGAATGCCTGGATACAGATCGGTGGGGTTTCGATCATTCCGCTCCCGTTCTTCTCGATTGCCGATCCCACCGATGACCGAAAATCCGGTCTGCTGGCGCCCGATTTCCAACATACCGAGCGCCGCGGACTGACCTATGACCAGCCCTATCTGTGGGCGATCTCGCCCTATCAGGATCTGGTCATCACCCCACAGATCAACACCCAGGTGAACCCCTTTGTCAGCGTGGACTGGCGAAAGAAATTCTATTCAGGCCAGGTCGAGGCGCTGGGCGGCTACACCTATGAGCAGGACTTCAACACCTCAGGCCTGAAGTTCGGTCCGGACCGGTCGAAGGCCTATGTCTTCGCCGACGGCGAGTTCAAACTGTCTCCGCAGTGGAACTGGGGCTTTACCGCCGAAACCGTCCGCGACCGGCGTGTGTTTGACCAGTACAGCCTGAACTATAGTCCGCCCGATCGCGGCCTGTTTGAGCCAAGCGACCGGCGACTGATTTCCCAGCTCTACACGGTGCGTCAGGGCGATGAGTCCTATTTTTCGATTGCCGCCCTCGGCTTCCAGAGCCTTCGCGCCCTGCCCTTGCCGCCGAACTCGTTCGGCCTGCGCCCTCTGGAGGACGACAACACCCTGCCCTTCGTCGGGCCACTGGTTGAGTTCCTGTACGATCCCGACACCATGATCGCCGGCGGCCGTTTCCGCCTGAGCGGTTCGGGCGTGGCGATCGAACGCAACGCCTCGCCCCTGGCCGGCGGCGTCCCCGGCGTTGATTCGAGCCGGGCCACCGTTGAGGCCAACTGGCGGGCCGCCCTCACCCTGACCGATGGCATCCGGATCGAGCCCTTTGCGGACGCCCGCGCCGACTATTACCAGACCGGCGACCTGAGTGCGGCCGACACGACCACCCACGACAACACCCGCAGCATCGCCACCGCCGGCGCCGACCTGAGCTGGCCGTTCGTAAAGTCCAGCGGCGCGGTGACCACAACCATAGAGCCGATCATCCAGGTCGCCGTCTCGCCCCAGGCCAAGGTCAATTCCCAGATCCCGGACGAAGACAGCCTGGCCATCCAGCTGGACAACTCCAATCTGTTCGACTTCAACCGCGCGCCGGGTTTTGATCTCTATGAAGGCGGCGACCGGCTCAGCGCCGGCGTGCGCACCACCATCGACTGGGGCGAGGGGCGAAACGCCCGTTTCCTGGTCGGCCAGACCTTCCAGGCCAAGCCCAATCCTCTGTTGCCGGTGCAATCGGGTCTGGCGGGGACCAGCTCGGACTGGGTGTTCGACGGCGAGGTCACCCCCGTGGCGGGCCTCTACTTCTTCGCCAACGGCCGCATTGACAACTGGGACCTGCGGCAAGTGGAAGCGGGCGTCGACGCCAATCTTGGAAAATCCTCGGGATATCTGCGCTACATGCGCACAGACCAGGACTACACGGGCGCGCCAGCTGAAGACATCGAAGGCCAGGCCCAGGTGTTTATCGCCAAGAACTGGGGCATTCTGGCCAACGCCACCCGCGACCTGGAAGAACAGCAGTGGCGGCGCCGTTCGATCGGCGC
>CAZJBC010000345.1:0-3068 GCA_964543805.1 uncultured Brevundimonas sp. | reverse complement strand
CCTTTGACGCCGCGCGACGAGCGGATGGCCGGTTCATCCTGCGCATCGAGGACATCGACGCGACCCGCTGCCGGCCGGAATACGAGTCGGCGATCTGCGAGGACCTGGCCTGGCTGGGCCTGAACTGGGAGACGCCGGTTCGCCGCCAGTCGGAGCACATGGACGACTACCGAGCCGCCCTGGCTCGCCTGATCGAACGGGGACTCGCCTACCGCTGCTTCCGCACCCGGCGCGAGGTGCTGGAGGCCATGGCCAGCGCGCCTCACGGTCCGGAGGAGGTCTTTCGCGGCGGCGCCCTGCCCGCGGCGGAAGAGTCCGCCCGGGTTGCGGCTGGCGAACCCTATTCCTGGCGCCTGTCGCTGGCCGCGGCGCAGGCGGCCCTGGGGCCGGCGTTCGATACGCTCACCTTTACAGACGAGGCGCGCGGCGAAACCATCGCCTGCCCCCGGCTGGCCGGCGACATCGTGCTGGCCCGCAAGGATGTAGGCGTCGCTTATCACCTGGCCGTCGTGACCGACGATGCGCTGCAGGCCATCACCCACGTCATTCGCGGCGAGGACCTGTTCGAAGCCACCCACATCCAGCGCCTGTTGCAAGCTCTGCTGTACCTGCCAACGCCCGCCTATCGCCATCACCCCCTGCTGACCGGGCCGGACGGCAAGCGGCTGGCCAAGCGCGACAAAGCCGAGACCCTGACCAGCCTGCGGGCGCGCGGCGTCACGCCCGCGCAGATCCGCGAGTGGCTGCAGATCGCTTAAGGGGTCGCGGCCCGTTTGTCCGCAGCTTCGTCGGCGCGGGCGCCCGCCAGGATATCCCACAGGGCGTAGTTGCCTTCGTGGCAGGCGTATTCCTCGACGTGCTGGCCGGGCAGCAGGGCGGCGAATTCATATTCCCCGCCCCAGTCTGCGTCCCACAGCGAGGGGTCATGGATGGTGTACTGATAGTACAGTCGGGTGGGCGAGACCCTCCGGAACTTCTCGGTCACTGTCAGGTTTTCCCAACTGCCGTTGTAGGCCTGGCTCTGGGGGATGTTGGTCGTCTCCACCACCAGGGTGTCGCCTTCATAATGGCCGATCGAATCGCCGAAATAGGGGCGCACGCCGTCGGTGCGGTGCTTTGCGTTCAGGCGCACAATGCGCGTGTCGTGGACCATCTCGGTCTCGATGGCGATCGAGTCCTTGCCCTGCACGATGCGATAGTTGTTGTTGTAGAAGCCGTTGGCCAGCATGGGCGGGCCGGCGTTGCGGCCGAACGACAGGACGCAGCGGTCGCCAAGCGAGCGCTGTTCGGGATTCTCGGCCGGCCCGCCGGACGGAAAGGCGCCAGGCCCACCCCGCCCGCCGTTGATCGCCGCCGCGCCGCCGCGACCTGCGCCGCCGCCGCCGCCACCCCGCGCGGCAACCGGCTGGGCGCCCTTGCGCGGCGGAACCCGTCCGTCGGGCGTGGTCAGGAACGAGGTGCGCGGCTCGCCGCCCACCCGCATCACCGCCGAACCCGGATCGAGCCAGCCGCGGTCGTAACCCCCGGTCGCGCCGCCGCCCGAGATGTAGAGCTGCGGGCGGATGCCCTCGGCGATTGGATCGCCGCCTTTCGAAGGCGGCGGAGCGTTGGGATCGACGGCCCGGTTGCCCACCTGCACCTCGTTCTGGACGACTCCTTCCAGTTCGGCGACCTCCTGCGGGGTATAGACGGCGCGGCCGTTGACGCTGGCCGGGCGCGTTTCGGAGGTGATCGTCGCATTGGTCCAGAATCCGCCCAGGTCCGGCTGGCCGGCGGCGTTGCGCGGGGCCTTGTACGCCGAGGCTTTGGCGGGCGCGGCCTGCAGGGCGGCGGGGATGGCGAGCGGAACAGCGCACAGCAGCAGACCGGCGAGCAGGACCGAGCGTTTCATGATGGCTTCCTCCAGACCTGTCCGCTTCGTCAGGGCGGCGAACACTTTGTCGAAGGCTAACGCCGCACGGACCATCGGACAATGACCAGGCCGCGAAGGGCGAGGACGAGGCCGCACTCGACCCAGAGCAGCCGGCGTGTTAGAAATCGAATCGGAGATTTGCGAATGATTTCAACGAAGACGTGGTGGAGAGCAGGCGTCGCGGCTCTGGCCTTGACCGCCGGCGCCTCGGCCGACGCAGCCCCGCCGCGGTTCAGCGCCGGCGTCATGGCCTACCAGGCGGACCTGCACCGGCTTTGCGGCGGAAAGCATCTGGAGTGGCTGGCGCCCGCCGATCTGCTGGATAGCGCCGAGACTTTTGACGCCGGCCTGCCCAGGCGGGCCCAAACCCGGGTGAACAAGCTGGTCCAGCGAAATCCGGTCGACGGCTCGGTCGGCCTTTGCGCCGGCCGCATGGGCGCGACGTGTGACGCCAACGCCAATCTGGAAGCCTATCGCAGCCTGGGCCTGACGGGCCAATTCGCCGAAAGCGTCTGCCGCGCCTATCGCGGTTGCGCCGCGCAATCGTCCTGCACGCCGGCGAAATAGGGGAAAGCTCCCCTACCCCGCCAGCAAGGCGTCGATCAGGGCGCGGGCATTCTTGCCGTTCCAGTCAGCGGGGCCGGCCAGGCGGGCGCGTTCGACGCCCTGTTTGTCGTAGATCACCGTAGTCGGAAAATCGCTGGCCGATGGCTTTAAGGCAAAGGCGTAGTTGATGCCGTCCACATGATAGAACTGCAGCGGCGCCGAGGCGGCGATCTGGGCCTTGGCCTTGTTCACGTCCTCGGCCGTGTCGCTGTTGAGCGCGACCACGGCCAGCGGCTTGCCGGCGTAGGACGATTGCAGGGCGGCCAGGGTCGGCATCTCGGCCTTGCAGGGCGCGCACCAGGTGGCCCACAGGTTCACCACCGTCACCCTGCCCTTGAAGTCGGCGATGGTCACCGCCTTGCCGTCTGGGCCGGTGATCGGCAGGCTCGGCGCAGGCTCGGCGGCCGGCATGGCGACGGGTTTGTCGTTCGGCACCTTGGGATTCACAGCATCCAGCTCGCCCGGTATGCGCAGCTGGGCCAGGTCGCCCTGGCGGAAGCGGACAAGACTGGTTTTACCGCCGGGTGTGGAGGCTGAGCAGCCAATGACG
>CAZJBC010000344.1:0-3078 GCA_964543805.1 uncultured Brevundimonas sp. | reverse complement strand
TCTGGCAGCTGGAAAAGGCCGGGTTCCTGACCCTGCCGACCCCGGCGGCCAAAGACCTGGCCAAACTGACCCGCCAGGTCGACGTCAACAACCACACCGGGGCCGCCGGCCGCGCCGAGGACCGGGCGATGATGGCCTTCCTGCACGGCAAGATTCACCACGTGATCTATATCCTGAAGGAAAACCGCACCTACGATCAGCTGCTCGGCGACCTGGGTCGCGGCGATGGCGATCCCAGCCTTGAGCTCTTTCCCAACAGCATCGCGCCGAACCATCACCGCCTGGCCAGCCAGTTTGTCGACCTGGACGCCTACCGGGTCAGCGGCGAGAGCAGCAATACCGGGTGGAACTGGTCGACGGCGGCGCGGACCAATGACTGGACCGAGCGCGAGGCGCCGATCAACTACGCCAACCGCGGCCTGCAGTACGACCAGGAAGGCGAGAACCGCAACGTCAACATCAGCCGCCCGACCGCCGCCATCCGCCACGCCGAGCGCGCCAAGACGCCCAACGATCCGGACCTCCTGCCCGGCCAGGCCGACGTTGGCGAACTGGACGGCCCGGATGAGGACGCAGGCCACGGCTATCTTTGGGACGCCGCGCGCCGGGCGCACGTGTCCATGCGCAACTGGGGCTTCTATGCTTCGCTTGCCCCCTATGACGCCAGCGAGCCCGGCGGCGCGCCGCTGGACCGCGAGCCGTTCAAGACCGGTCACAAGGTGTTTTTCTCCACCAAGGCCGCGCTCGATCCGGTCTCGGACATCTATTTCCGCGGCTTCGACCAGGCTTTCCCGGACTACTGGCGCTATCAGGAATGGAAGCGGGAATTCGACGGTTTCCAGGCGGCGGACAAGGCGCCCGCCCTGATGATGCTGCGCCTGCCGCACGACCACTTCGGCTCGTTCCGCCAGGCCATCGACGGGGTCAATACGGTCGAGACCGAAATGGCTGACAACGACTACGCCGTCGGCCTGGTCGTCGAGGCTGTCGCCCACTCGAAGTTTGCCTCCGACACCCTGATCATCGTCACCGAGGACGACGCCCAGGACGGCGCCGATCACGTCGACGCCCACCGCTCCATCGCCTTGTTCGCCGGCCCCTATGTGAAAAAGGACCAGGTGGTCTCGGCGCCTTACACGACCGTCGATCTGCTGCGCACCATCGAGGATATCCTGGGCATGAAGCCCATGGGCTTGAACGATGCCCGCGCCCGGCCGATGACCCAGGTGTTCGATCAGTCCGCCGCCAGCTGGACGTACACCGCCGTGGTGCCCGCGGCGCTTCGCGCCACCCAGCTGCCCCTGCCGCCGGCCGCCATCGCCGAAGGCCCGCCGCCTGCAATGCGCTCGATGGAGTACTGGGAGGCCGTTATGGCCGGCCAGGACTTCCGCTCCGAAGACCGGCTCGACACCCGCCGCTTCAACGCCGCCCTGTGGGAAGGGCTGAAGGGCGCAAGCTTCGCCAAGGGTGGGCGGCCCTAGGGTTTTCGTGCACTGTGCCGGCACAACAGAATAGGGATTTGCAGGCATGACGAACTCAAAACGGGGCCTGGGCCAGACCGCCCTTATCACCGGCGCCTCCATGGGCATCGGCGTCGATCTGGCCGAATGTTTCGCCGCCGGCGGCTATGACCTGGTGATCAGCGCTCGCTCCGGCCCGCCGTTGACCGCGCTGGCCAAACGCCTGACCGAAGCCCACGGCGTGAAGGTCGTCGCCATCACCCAGGACCTGGGCGAACAGGGCGGAGGCGCGGCGCTCGCCAAAAAGATCGCCGCCAAGAAGATCGCCATCGACGTGCTCGTCAACAACGCCGGCTACGGCCACGCCGCCCCCTTCGACCAGACCGATGCGGCCACACAGCTGGGCATGATCGACCTCAATGACCGGGCTCTGGTCGAGCTGACCCAGATCTACTGGAAGGGCATGCTGGAGAGAAAGCGGGGCGGGGTGCTCAATGTCGCTTCCACGGCCGCCTTCGTGCCGGGCCCGTTCATGGCGGTCTATTACGCCTCCAAGGCCTTTGTGCTGTCGTTCTCGGAGGCGCTTTGGGAAGAGGCGTCCGGCGCCGGCGTCCATGTCAGCTGCCTGTGTCCCGGCCCCACCGCCAGCGAATTTCGCGCCCGGGCCGGCACAGGCGCGACGCGCCTGGGTCACACGGCCGCGGTCATGGCCTCCATGCCGGTCGCCCAGATGGGCTACGACGGATTCCAGGCCAACCGTCGTGTCGTCGTCACCGGCGCAAAGAACGCCTTCCAGTCCGCCCTCGCGCCGTTGCTCCCGCGCGGCATGATCCTGAAAACCGTGCGGCGGCTGCAGTCGCCGGCCTAACGCGCCGCCGCCGGAGTCGCCGCGGCCGCCCGCTTCTGGGCCGCTTCTTCAGCCCGGGCGCCGGCCATCATGTCTTCCATGGCGTAGTTGCCCTCGTGGCAGGCATATTCCTCGACGTGCTGGCCGGTCGGCAGGGCCAGGAACTCGTACTCGCCGCCCCAGTCGGCGTCCCACATCGACGGATCGTGGATGGTGAACTGGTAAAGCAGGTGCTGCTTGTCGACCCGGGTGAACTTCTCGGTCACCGTCAGGTTCTCCCATGAACCATTATAGGCCTGCGACTGCGGGATATTGGTGGTCTCCACCACCAGGGTCTCGCCCTCGAAATGGCCGATGGAATCGCCGAACCACGGGCGAACCCCGTCGGTGCGGTGTTTCGTGTTCAGGTGGATCACGCGCACGTCGTGGACCATCTCGACCTGGATGGCGATGGCGTCCTTGCTTTGCACGAAGTGGTAGTTGTTGTTGTAAAAGCCGTTGGGCAGCATGGGCGGGCCGCCGTTGCGCCCGAACGAGATGATGCACCGCTCGCCCAGCGGCCGCTGTTCGGGATTTTCCAGAATGGCGTTGGCGCCGCCGCCACGCCCGGCGCCGCCGCGTCCGGCCGCCGGCGACCCGGCCACGGCCTTGCGGGCCGGCGGCCGGCCGTTGGTTGTGGTCAGGATGGAATTGCGCGCCTCGCCATGCACCCGCATGACCGAGGCGCCGGGATCGATCCAGCCGCGGTTATAGCCGCCCACCCCGCCGCCG
>CAZJBC010000343.1:0-3090 GCA_964543805.1 uncultured Brevundimonas sp. | reverse complement strand
GACCTTGCGGCAACCTCGCGCGCCCTGGCCGACGCCTTCGCGCGCCGCACTTTCAGCCGTGATGACACCTTCACCATTCTGGAGGGCGTGCTGTCCGGCGCCCTGGTCCGCTATACCGACTACGAGGGCAGCGCCCAGGCGGTGATGGCCGCCGACACCCTGCTGTCCGATCTGGCCGCCAGCGGCCAGATCACCGCGAGCAAGGTCGCGGCGATCCGCCCCGATCTGGAGCTTTCGTACGCGGCCGTGCGCGATCCCAACACCTATGACCCCCTCCGGTTTCGCCAGACCTTCCAGCGAGTGGCCAATGCGGCGCGGAGCCTGAGATGAACGCGCGCCGTCTGGTCAGCCTGTTGTCGGCCTTATCCCTTGCCCTGGCCTCGTGCGGCGGCGGCGGCGGTGGAAGCTCGTCCGGCGGCGGGGGCGGCGGCGGAGGCGGCGGCGGCAGCAATAACCTCTACACCGTCCCGGCCCAGGAATCGCTGAGCACCGGCGATGTCTCCAAAATTCTGGGCCAGGCCATGGCCGAGAGCTCGGCGCGCGGCAAGCCGGGCGTCATCGCCGTGACCGACCGGGTCGGCAATGTGCTGGCCGTGCTCAGCATGACCGGCGCGCCGGCGACCACCACGACTCGGGCCGCGCCCGGCGGCCCCAATACGGACGCGCAAGGGCTTGTGGTTCCGGCCAGCGCCGCCGCCATCGCCAAGGCGATCACCGGCGCCTATCTGTCGTCCGGCGGCAACGCCTTTTCGACGCGGACGGCCAGCATGATCGTCGGCTCGCCCTTCCCGCCCAGCCCGGCGACGGCGGGCCTGGAAAGCGGGCCGTTGTTCGGCGTCCAGTTCAGCCAGCTGCCCTGCTCGGACCTCAACACGCGATACGGCGCCAACGCCATGCTGGGGCCCAAGCGCTCACCGCTGGGCCTGTCGGCCGACCCGGGCGGGTTTCCGCTTTACAAGAACGGGGTGGTGGTCGGCGGCGTCGGCGTGATGGCCGACGGCGACTATGGCTATGACGACAATGTGCTCGACACCGATGTGGACGATGACGAAGCCATTGCGCTCGCCGCCTCCTACGGTTTCGAGGCGCCTGTCGCCATCGCCGCCGACCGCATCACGGTGGACGGCACCAGCCTGCGCTACAGCGACATGACGGCGTCGGGCCTGCGCTCCAACCCGGCGGCGGCGGCGGCCTATAGCGGGGCGGGCGGGACCCTGACAGCGGTAAACGGCTACTACGCCGGCGGGACCATTCTGGCCGGCCAGGCCTATGGGACCGAGGCCTCCGGGATCCGCGCCGCCAGCCTGGCGGAATTCAACAATCCCGACGCCTTCATCCTGACCAATGGCGCGGGGGCCAACCGCTATCCGCCCCAGGCGGGAACCGCCGCGGACGGCGCGGCCTCGCCCCTTACGGCAAGCGAAGTGTCGGCCATGCTGGAAGAAGCCTTCAAGGTGATGAGCCACGCCCGGGCCCAGATCCGCCAGCCGCTGGATTCCCGCGCCCAGGTCTCCATCGCCGTAACCGACGCCAATGGCGTGATCCTGGGCATCGTCCGCTCGCCGGACGCGCCGGTGTTCGGCGTCGACCTGTCGGTGCAAAAGGCGCGCACCGCCGCTTTCTTCTCCAATTCCCACGCCGGATCGGACCTGCTGGGCGCCGGAGCCGAGGTCGCCGCTTTTGTGCCGGCCGCACGCACCTTCATGAGCGATGTCAATTTCCTGACCGGGCGCAACGCTTTCGCCGAACGCTCGGTCAGCAACCTGTCGCGTCCGCACTTCCCCGACGGCGAGGTCGCCCGGCCGAACGGGCCCTTCTCGCGCCCCATCGGACAGTGGAGCCCCTTGTCGACCGGCCTGCAGTCGGCCCTGGCGATCGGCGCCATCGGCCAGCACCTGACCTTTATCGGCGGCGGCGGGGCCGATACGCCGGCCCGCTGCACCGGCCTGCCGGATGCGGCCGCGGGCCAGAACCGGCTGCAAAATGGATCCCAGAGCTTCCCGGGCGGCGTGCCGATCTACCGGGCCGGCGTACTGGTCGGCGGCATCGGCGTCTCGGGCGACGGCATCGACCAGGACGACATGATCTCGTTCCTGGGCCTGAACAATGCCGGGACGCGGCTTAGCGGCGCCATCCAGAACGCGCCGACCGCCATCCGAGCCGACCAGATCCTGGTGGTTCTTCCAGGCGCGAACATCCGGCTGCGCTATGTGAACTGTCCGTTCGCGCCGTTCCTCGACACCAGCGAGCAGAACGTATGCGACGGCAAGTGACCCGACCGGTCCTGCTCGCCGCCTGCGGGCTGCTGGCTCTGGCCGTCCCCGTCCTGGCCTTCGCCCAGGACAACGCCGCCGACCCCGCCGCGCCATCGCCGGACGGGCGCCGCCGGCCCGGCCCGCCCGAGCCCTTTCCCGCCCCGGTCCAGCAGACCAATCCAGGCGCGGTCGAGGCGCCGCCGCCGGAAGCCTTTCCCACCGACAGTATCCCCGTGCCCGACCGCTGGCGGCTGGTCGAGGCGATCGGCGTGCATGAAAACTGGCTCGATCCCTATCACCAGAACACCCTGAAGGGCGACCGGCCGCTGCAGGGGACCAAGGACTGGTTCCTGTCGCTGTCGGGGATTTCCGACACCGTGATCGAGCCGCGCTCGTTCCCGACGCCGGTCGGGGTGCAGACCACCCAGAACCCCGGCAGCAATGATGTGTTCGGCCGCGATGACAGCCTGGCCCTGTCGCAGACCTTCATTGGCGGGGTCTCGCTGATCAAGGGATCGACGGCATTCAAGCCGCCGGAAATCGAGCTTCGCGCCACCCTGGCCCTGAACATCAGCGATGTGACGGTCAGCGAACGGCGGGTGCTGTCAGTACTGCCCTCGCGCCCGCCCCACCGGCAGGACGCCTTCCTGGGCGTGCAGGAACTGTTCGTCGACTATCACCTGCGCAATGTCTCGGACCGCTACGATTTCGATTCCGTGCGGGTAGGCATCCAGCCCTTTTCCTCGGACTTTCGCGGCTTTGTCTTTCAGGACAATCAACTGGGCGTTCGCTTCTTCGGCGACCGCGATTCCAACCGGCTACAGTACAATCTGGC
>CAZJBC010000342.1:0-3092 GCA_964543805.1 uncultured Brevundimonas sp. | reverse complement strand
ATGACGCCACGGGCGATTCCTACACCGACGAGCCGCAGACCTCGTCAGACTCGGTCAACGCCCACGACTAGAAGACCTGCGCCATCCGCTGGAAGAACCAGGTCACCGCCGAGGACAACTTCATGACCGGCTGCCAGGCCGGCCGGGCGGGCTGCCCGCTGAAGGTCGGGCCCGACTTCGACTTCGGCTCCTCGCCCATCCTGGCCACCGTCGGCGGCCGCGACGTGGTGGTCGCCGGGCAAAAGTCCGCCACCGTCTACGGCATGGATCCCGATACAGGTCACCTGCTCTGGAAAACCAAGGTCGGCGGCGGCGGCGCCCTGGGCGGCATCGAGTGGGGCATGGCGGCCGACGGCGACACGGTCTATGCGGCCAACGCCGACGCCGCGCGGGGGGCGGGCAATCCCGGTCTGACCGCGCTCAATATTCTCACCGGCGACCAACGCTGGCAGATCAAGGCCGCCGCGCCCAAATGCGGCTGGGAGGGCGCCTGCAAGAACGGCTATTCGGCGCCGCCCTCGATGATCCCGGGGATCGTGTTCTCCGGGTCACAGGACGGACATCTTCGCGCCTTTGACACCCGCAACGGCGGCCTTGTGTGGGATTTCGACACAGCCGGCCAAAAATACGACACGGTCAATGGCGTGAAAGGCCAAAGAGGCGGGCAGCTTGACGGTTCCGGTCCCGCAATTGCGGGCGGCATGCTTTTCATGATGTCCGGGTACAACGGCAGCGGCGGGGGCGGCTGGGCGGACAATGTCCTGCTCGCCTTCTCCGTCGATGGCAAATAGGCAAAACACTCCAGGAAAGCGATCGACCCATGGCGCAAGATCTTCCCCCGCCCGCAACGACCGTAGAGGCCGTCCAGGTCCGGCCAGCGCAGTTGCCGCCGGCGGAATCCGAACAGGGCTTTTCGGTCATCACCATAGACCAGAGCCAGATCGAGAACCATGAGCGTCTCGACCAGGCCCTTGGCCAGGTGCCGGGCGTGGTGCTGTTCCGCCGCACCGACAGTCTGGTCTCCAATCCCACCACCCAGGGGATTTCCCTGCGCTCCATCGGCCCCACGGGAGCCGGCCGGGCTCTGGTGACCCTGGACGGGGCGCCGGTTAACGATCCCTTCGGCGGCTGGGTCATCTGGGCGGGCCTGCCTTCCGAATTGATCGGCAAGGCGACGATTGTGCGCGGCGGCGGGGCGGGCCCCTACGGCGCCGGGGCCCTGACCGGCGTCATCAGCCTGACCGAGCGCACCGACCTTGGCCTGAACGCCGATGTTCGGGCCGGCGAGCTGGGCAGCGAGCGCGCCGACGTGGTCGATGTCGCCACCATCGGCAAGGCCGACGTCCTGTTCGGCGCCTCGGCCGGCCACAGCGACGGCTTCATTCCGGTCCGCACGGGCCGGGGCGCCGCCGACACCCCGACCAATCTCGACGACTGGAGCGCCAACTTCCGCGCCATCACCGATTTCGCCGAAGGCCGCCTGGCTCTTTCCGCCGGCGCCTTCGACCAGCAGCAGGGCTCGGGCCTGGACAAGGCCAACGCCGAATCCATGGGCCAGCGGGCCAGCCTGTCGTGGGCGCGCAATCCGGCCGGAGGCCAGCCGGGCTTCCGGCTGCAGGCCTGGGTCCAGAACAGCAATCTGCATAACACCTCCGTCTCGGTGCCGGCCAATCGCGCTTCCACCACCCTGACCAACGATCAGTTCGATACGCCGGCGACTGGCTATGGCCTGAACGCCGCCATCCGGGGCGACTCCATGACCCACGAATGGGAAGTCGGCGTCGATTCGCGCATTGACCACGGCGAGGACCGCGAGCTGTTTTCCTACACCCTCAAGAACGGGCCGTTCACGCGCTACGCCGGCGGCGACGCCCAGGTCGGCGGTCTCTACGCGGAAGGCGCTGTCACCCAGGGCGACTGGCTCTATACCGGCGGTGTGCGAATCGATCAGTGGAGCGACACCAACGGCCACCGCATCCAAGTCGACAAGAACGGCGTCACCACCCTCGACAGCAAGTTCGCCGACCGCAATGGCGAATTGCCCACCGCTCGGGCCGGCGTCCGGCGCAATACCAGCTGGGGCTATCTGCGCGCCGCGGCCTATCTGGGCTTCCGCGCCCCGACCCTGAACGAGCTGTACCGGCCGTTCCGGGTGGGCAATATCAATACCGAATCGAACGCCGCCCTGACGCCCGAAAGGCTGTCCGGCTTCGAAGTCGGCGCGGGCAACGGCGGCAAGGACGCCGGCTATGACCTGACGCTGTTCTACAACGAACTGCGCGATCCGATCACCAATGTGACCACAGGCGTCAACGCCCGCCAGCGCCAGAATGCCGGACCCATCTACGCCCGCGGCCTGGAATCCCAGGGCTGGATCACCATCGCGCCCAAAACCCAGCTGCGCGGCGCCTTCACCTATGTCGAGGCCCACACCTCGACCAACCTGCGCCCCGCCGAGACCTCGCCGGTGTCGGCCACGGCGGGCCTGGACTGGACGGGCGTATCCAAGCTCGATGTCAATGTCGGGGTCCGCTACGAAGGCGCCCGTTATGACGACGACCTGAACACCATCAAGCTGCGATCGGCCACGGTCAGTGACATCCGGGTGACCTGGGACTTCGGCAAGGGCGTCCAGGGCTATATCTCGGCCGAGAACGCCTTCGACGAGGCGGTTCAGAGCAGCTTTACCTCGGGCGCGACGACCTATGCCGCCCCGCGGGTTATTTCGGTTGGGCTGACCCTTAAGCGTTGAAGCCCGGATAAGGTTGGCGAGGGCCGCGGGCGGCGCTAAGACCCGCCGGCCATCCTCCAGGACCAGACCATGCTGCCGCCCGAGTTCTTCGAAGACGATTTCCACGCCCTGCCGGACATCCTGGCGCTGCATGCGGCCATGCAGCCGGACCATCTGGCGCTGATCCAGGACGACCGACGCCTAACCTACGCCCAGTTCAACGACCTGGCCGACCGGGTGGCGGCGGGCCTGCAGCGCGACGGGCTGGGTGCGGGAGACGTGATCGCCGTCTGCGCAATGACCTCCATAGAATATCTGCTGGTTTATATGGGCGCGCTTCGGGCCGGGCTGGCGGTCAGTC
>CAZJBC010000341.1:0-3094 GCA_964543805.1 uncultured Brevundimonas sp. | reverse complement strand
ACTTGTCGGACAGTTCGATTTCCTTGGCGACGGTGACGCCGTCCTTGGTCGAGCGCGGGGCGCCGAACGACTTTTCGATGACGACGTTGCGGCCCTTGGGGCCGAGGGTGACCTTCACCGCATTGGCGAGGATGTTGACGCCGCGCAGCATCTTGTCGCGCGCATCGGTGGAGAAATAGACGTCTTTGGCGGCCATCTGTAAGTGATCCTTAGTGCGCTAACGGCCTGACGGCCTGCTTGAGCGCGGTGAAGTTTTACGTTGCGCTAACGGCCTGATGGCCTGCTTGAGCGCGGGTGAGTAGGTTTTCGGTTAGCGCCTAGGCGAGCGTGCCCAGAACGTCGCTTTCCTTCATGATCAACAGGTCTTCGCCGTCGATCTTCACTTCGGTGCCGGACCATTTGCCGAACAGGATGCGGTCACCCTTCTTCAGTTCGGTCGGCACGACCTTGCCGGAATCGTCCCGGGCGCCGGGGCCCACGGCGATCACTTCGCCTTCGGACGGCTTTTCCTTCACCGAGTCGGGGATGATGATCCCGCCCTTGGTCTTGGATTCTTCTTCGACGCGCTTAACCAGGACGCGGTCGCCGAGCGGACGAAATTTCATGTCTCTCTATCTCCGTTACAGGGCTTGAGGCGCGCCTGTTAGCACATGACGCCCCCGAGTGCTAATGCGAGCGGGAGGTAGGGTCGGCCCCGGCCCGAGTCAAGGCGCCCGGCGAACATTCCCATCGCGCCGACGGCGCATTTTCCGGCTCACGCAAGCTTGATCTCAGTCAAGGCGCGCCCGCCGCCGCTCAGCCATCGTCCCCGCAGGTTGGCCAGGCGATTGGCCCCGGAAAACAAGGGAGACCCTTATGGTGCGTTCGAAGTTCAGCCGCCGGAGCGTGGCGGCGATGCTGGTGGCGGCGGCGCTGCTTCCCGTCGCGGCCTGCGCGCCCGTCAAGGCTTCGCTCGACAATCCGCTCACCGGCGCGGAGACCGAGATTGCGGTCAAGCAGCCGCTGCAGGTGCGCCTGTCGAATGTCGATCCGGTCAAGGGCGCCTGGCAATACCAGGCCGCGACCGTCAAGGCCGTGACCTATGCCGGCCGCGAGGTTCGCCCGCCGGAAAGCCAAGGCGTGCGCCAGCTGGAGATGTTCAATTTCACCGGCGCGGCCAAGGGCGCCGATCAGCTGACCTTCCGCTACACCCAGCCTGACGGAACGGTCACCGACGAGATCGTCGTCAAGGTCACGGTGAGCTAGGCCCCACAGACAACGCCCGGCTCCCACAGCCCCTCTCCTTCCGTCGCACCGGGAGAGAGGGGCTATTTTTTGCCTTGACTCTAAATTCGACAGATGTAGTTTTACACAAATTCTACAGGTGTCGAAAATGAAGATCACCAGCGCCGAGAGCCTTGTCATGGACGTCCTGTGGCGCGCCGCGCCGCGTGACGCCGAGGAGATCACCGCCGCCCTGGCCGATGATCAGGCCTGGACCGAGACCACGGTGCGCACCCTGCTGGACCGGCTGGTGCGAAAGAAGGCGGTGGGCCGGATCAAGGAAGGCCGCCGATACCTGTTCAGCCCCCTGATCGCCCGCGCCGATTTCACCCATGCCGAAAGCAAGAGCCTGATCGACCGGCTGTTCGAAGGCCGGCTTGGACCCATGTTCGCCCAGTTCGCCGAGCGCGAGCGACTGACCGACGAAGACATCGCCGAGCTGAAAGCCCTGATCGCGAGGATCGAAGATGACCGCTGATTTCCTGGCCGCGTTGATCGGCGCGAACCTGGCCATGGCCGCGGCGATCGCGGCTGTGATCGTTCTTAGAAAACCCTTCCGCCGGCTCGGCGGCGCTCGTCTTGCCTACTGGCTTTGGCTGATCCCTCCTCTGGCGGCTCTGGCTAGTCTGGCGCCGCCTCCGCCGGCGGGTCACGACCCGCTCATCGCCGCGCCGATCCGTCCTGCCGCCGCCGCCGCGGTCCAGGTCTTGGACCATTTCATTGCGCAGACTGCGCCGCGTAGCGACCCCTCCACCGCCGTTCTCGTCATCTGGCTGGCCGTCGCCTTCTCCGTCATGGTGCTGGTGCTGCGGCGCCAGCGCGTCGTTCTGCGGCTGTTGGGTCCGATGAAGCTGCAAGAGCCGGGACTGTACAGGGCCGCCAAACGCTCGGTCGGACCGGCGCTTGTGGGGCTGTTCCGCCCGAGGATCATTCTGCCCGCGGATTTTGAGGAAAGGTTCGATCCCGCCGAGCGAGCCTTGATTCTGGCGCACGAGGGCGCTCACCGCCAGGCCGGCGACCTGAAGGTCAATGCCCTGGCGCTCGCCCTGGCCTGTCTGAACTGGTTCAACCCGGCCGTTCTGCTGGCGGTGCGCCTGATCCGCCATGACCAGGAACTTGCCGCTGACGAGGCTGTGATGTCTCGCTTCCCCCACAAGCGCCAGACCTATGCCCAGGCTCTGCTCAAAACCCAGTTCCACACTTCGCCCTTGCCGCTCGGCTGTTATTGGCAGCCGCGCTCCGTCAATCGCCTGAAGGAGAGAATTGTCATGCTTACTCACAAGTCCCCCGGGCGCGTGCGGCGCAGCCTGACCGCCGCTGGCGTTACTGTCCTCGGCTTGTCCGCCAGTCTCGCGGCCTGGGCGGCCAGCCCGCAGAAGATCGCACCGCAGATCGTTCCCGCCGTCGTCCAGGTCGCCGACGCCGGCGCCCAGTTGATCAGTGCTGCGGAGCAGCCTTCCCCGTCCAGCCCGGCCTCACCTGAAAAATTGGCCGGCCTCTTCGAGAAAGGTGCGTTTTCCTTTGATTCAGACGGCGTCACCTTCGACGGAATCAACTGCGTCACCCGCCTGCAGGGAACGGCTCGCGTGCGGCAAGGCAATCAGGCCCTGACGGCCAGCAACATCGTCGCCGTCAACGCCAAAGCCCGCGGCCGGTGTGGCGACCTTGCCACGCTGGACGCCCTGGGCGGCGCGTCGTTCGAGGAACCCGGCCTGACCGCGCGCGGAGATCGGGTGCAGTACGACCTGACAGCCCACCTGATCACCGTCAGCGGCAACGTTCGCCTGCTCAAGGATGGCCAATTGACGACGGCCGACCGGGTCGAGATCGA
>CAZJBC010000340.1:0-3109 GCA_964543805.1 uncultured Brevundimonas sp. | reverse complement strand
AGGCCACCCGCGCGGCCATGGGCGCCCAGGCCGTCGCCCTGTCCCAGGCGGTCGGCTACGACAGCGCCGGCACGGTCGAGTTCGTCGCCGGCCAGGACCGCAGCTTCTTCTTCCTGGAGATGAACACCCGCCTGCAGGTCGAACACCCGGTCACCGAACTGATCACCGGCCTCGACCTGGTCGAGCAGATGATCCGCTCCGCCTACGGCGAAAAGCTCGCCTTCGGGCAGGCCGACCTGAAGATCAAGGGCTGGTCGATCGAGAGCCGGATCTACGCCGAGGATCCGTATCGCAAGTTCCTGCCGTCGATCGGGCGGCTGGTGCGCTATGATCCGCCGCGCGAGGGAGCGGTGGACGGCTATATCGTGCGCAACGACGCCGGCGTGCGCGAAGGCGACGAGATCTCGATGTTCTACGACCCGATGATCTCCAAACTGGCGACCTGGGCGCCGACCCGCGCGGCGGCCATCGCCGGCATGGGCCGCGCGCTCGAGGACTTCCATATCTCGGGGCTGGGCCACAACATCCCGTTCCTGGCCGCGGTGATGGACCAGGAGCGGTTCAAGTCGGGCAAGCTGTCCACCAACTACATCGTCGATGAATTCCCTGACGGCTTCTCAGGCTCCGAGCCCACCGCCTTCCAGACCGACGTGATGACCTCGGTGGCCGTTGCCATGCACCGCATCCAATCGACCCGCGTCGGCCAGAAACCCCGCGACGCCTGGCAGGTTTTTGTCGGCAAGGCCGAGAAACGCTCGATCGAGGTCACCGCCAGCGGCCATGACCTGTCCATCGAGCTGATGGACGAGGGCCGCACCCTGGCCCTGGACCGCTACGACTGGCGCCCGGGCAAGCCCACATTCCGCGGCAAGCTGAACGGCGTGAAGTTCACCGTCGAGGTCAAGCCGGCCAACGAGGGGTTCATCGTCCGTCACCGCGCCGCCAAACGGCAGGTTCTGGTGCTGACGCCGATGTCGGCTGAGCTGCACGAACGGCTGCCTGAAAAGGAAGCCGCCGACACTTCCAAGATGGTCATCTCGCCCATGCCCGGTCTGGTGGTCTCGATGGATGTCGTGCTTGGCCAGGAGGTCAAGGAAGGCCAGCAGGTTTGCATCATCGAAGCCATGAAGATGCAGAACATCATCCGCGCCGAGCGGGACGGCGTGGTCAAGGCGGTCAACGCCAAGGGCGGCGATCCCGTCGCCGCCGACGAAGTGCTGGTCGAGTTCGGATAGCCTGCGATAACTGGACCCCTAGACGCCGGGCCGCCCACGGCGGTAGCCTGCCTCAACGCTGACATAACAGCGATGGGGAACGCCAATGTCGCAGCCTTCACTTGCCCGCACCTTCATGAACGGTCTGTTCGGTCTGGACGGGCGGATGATCCGATCGGATTTCTGGGTAAGCACTATCGCCCTGTCGATGGCCGCCATCGTGTTTTCGCTGGCGCTGAATTCCACCATTCGCATCTTTGATCCGGGGGCGCGGATCGGTGTGATTTTTCTTGTCACCCAACTGCTGATCGCCTGGCCGGGCTATGCGATCTCGGTAAAGCGGGGCCACGATCGCAACTATTCAGGCTGGCGCACTTTCTGGCTCAATGTCCTGTCGCACGGCGTGCCGATCGCCCTGATCGTCGTGCCGCTGTTCATGCATGCGACGCCGCGGTGGCAGGGCGCCTTTTGGGTGTTCGCCGTGCTGACCGCCTATATGACGGTCGACTATGGAATGCTTGAAGGAACGCCGGGCGAAAATCGTTACGGCCCTTCCCCCAAGGGCCCTATCGTCGTCTAGGCTTTGGTTGATCCTTCGCGGGCGTTGGGACAAGGTGACCTGGCGATTCCCGGAGCGGACATGAACGCGATCAACTGGAAGACCCTCTACGTCTCGGCCGAGGGACGGCTGGCGCGCACGCCTTTCTGGGTCGCCGCCGGTCTGCTGATCGCGGTCCTCATGGTCTATCAGGCGGTTACCACCCCGACCGGGGTGCTGGTCACAGGCTGGATGATTTATCCGGTGCTGATCTTCTTTGGCGTCTGCGTGCTCGCCAAACGGTTCCACGACCGCGGACGTTCGGGCTGGTACGCGGCGCCGGTGGTTCTGTCGCTGATCGGCGTGATGGGCCCGTGGAATCCGCCCGATCTGATCTTTCTGGGCGTCCTGGTCTGGGCGTTTGTCGAGCTGGCCCTGCTGTCGGGCGAACAGGGCGCCAACCGCTTTGGCGTCAACCCGGTGCGTCAGCCGGCCTGACCGGGCCAAAAACCTGCACGAAGGCTGCTTTCAAGGCCTCGTCGGCCTCGTCCATCGTCACCGGCAGGCCCAGATCGACCAGGCTGGTCGTCCCATAGGCCGTCTGTCCGCAGGGCACGATGCCCTCATAGTCCGCCAGGTTCGGCTCGACGTTCAGCGAAACCCCGTGAAACGACACCCAGTGGCGCAGCTTGATCCCGATGGCGGCGATCTTGTCCTCGCGAACAACCCCCGGCCCCTTGCGCTCGACCCACACGCCGACGCGGCAGGTTCGCACATGGCCCTCGACACTAAACCGCGCCAACGCCGCGATTATCCAGTCCTCCAGGGCGGCGACAAAGGCGCGCACGTCGCGCTTTCGCTTCGTCAGGTCCAGCATCAGATAGACCACCCGCTGGCCGGGCCCGTGATAGGTGTACTGGCCGCCGCGGCCGGTCGCGTAGACCGGCAGACGATCCGGGTCGAGCAGGTCATGTGGCTTGGCCGATACGCCTGCGGTGTAGAGGGCAGGATGCTCGACCAGCCAGACCAGCTCGCCTGCCTCGCCCGCTGCGATCTGCGCGGCCCTGCGCTCCATGAAGGCGACCGCCTCGGGATAGGGCGTAGGCCCCGGCGTCGCCCGCCATTCGACCGCGGCATCGTCGATCCGGCCAAACAGCGGCGAGGGCGCAGGATTTAACGACCGGTCAAGCATGTTGGGCGCACTCTAGCAGGACCGGCCCGTCCCGGTGAGGGAGTTTAAGCGTCTTGAGTCAGGTCAACGCCGTCAATGTCGAGATCTCGGTGGTGCTCGGCCGGGCGCAACTGCCGATGCAGCAACTGCTGCGCATGGGCCGCGGCGCGGTGATTCCGCTCGACG
>CAZJBC010000339.1:0-3119 GCA_964543805.1 uncultured Brevundimonas sp. | reverse complement strand
AGCCTTAGCGCGGATGCACCGGCCCGACCTGATTTTAATGGATATCCAGCTGCCGGAGATTTCGGGACTGGAGGTCACCAAGTGGCTCAAGGAAGACGACGAGCTGTCCCACATTCCCGTCATCGCCGTGACCGCCTTCGCCATGAAGGGCGATGAAGAGCGGATCCGCGAGGGCGGCTGCGAAGCCTATCTGTCCAAACCCATCTCGGTGGCTCAGTTTCTTGAGACCGTCAGAAAGTTCCTGGGGTAGGGCCGATGGTCGCGCGCATCCTGGTGGTCGACGATATCGAGGCCAATGTGCGGCTGCTCGAAGCCAAGCTGTCGGCCGAATACTATCAGGTGCTGACCGCCTATGATGGCCCCACGGCCCTGGCCCTGGCCGCCGCCGAGCGGCCCGACCTCATCCTGCTGGACGTCATGATGCCCGGCATGGACGGGTTCGAAGTTTGCCGGCGGCTGAAGGATGATCCCCTGACCCGCCACATTCCGGTGGTCATGGTCACCGCGCTCGACGGACGCAACGACCGGGTCGCGGGCCTGGAAGCGGGCGCCGACGAGTTTCTGACCAAGCCGATCGACGATCTGATGCTGTTTTCCCGGGTGCGCAGCCTCACCCGCCTGAAGACCATCATGGACGAGCTTCGTCAGCGAGAGGATTCCGGACGCAGGCTGGGCGTCATCGCCGGCGCGGCCGAGCGGCTGGGCGGCGGCGGCGGACGGGTGCTGGTCGTCGACGACAATGAACGCCAGGCCCAGCGCATGGCCGCTGAACTGGCGGTCGATCACCGCCCGGTGGTCGAGACCGATCCCGACAAGGCCCACCTGGCCGCGCGCGGCCCCGTCGATCTGATGATCGTCAACGCCAATTCCAAGGCCTTCGATGGTCTGCGCTTCGCGGCCATGCTCCGCTCGGACGAGGCGACGCGCAATGTGCCGATCCTGGCGGTCATCGACCCGGACGACCGGGCCAAGATGGTCAAGGCCCTGGAAATCGGCGTCAACGACCTGCTGGCCCGCCCCATCGATCCCCAGGAGCTTTCGGCCCGGGTGCGCACCCAGATCAAGCGCAAGCGCTACACCGACTTCCTGCGCTCGAACCTGGACTATTCACTAGAGTTGGCGGTCACCGACCAGCTGACGGGCCTGCACAACCGCCGCTACATGGCCGGCCAGCTGGACGCCCTGGTCGCCCGCGCCACTCAGGGCGGCGAGCCGGTCGCGGCCCTGCTCATCGACATCGACCACTTCAAGCAGATCAACGACAACTATGGCCACGACGCGGGCGACGAAGTGCTGCGCGAGTTCGCCCTGCGCATAGCCTCGAATGTCCGGGCCATCGACCTGCCGTGCCGCTACGGCGGCGAGGAATTCGTGGTCATCATGCCCGACACGCCCATCGAGGGCGCCGAGGTTGTCGCCGAACGCATCCGCCGCCACGTCTCGGGCACCCCGTTCCGGGTCACTGGCGGCAAGGAATCCCTGACCGTGACCATCTCCATCGGCGTCGCCGCGACCCTGGGCGAGGGCGACACCCAGGAAGCTCTGCTCAAGCGCGCCGACCAGGGCGTTTACGAAGCCAAGGCCGCTGGGCGGAACAAGGTTGTGGCGAAGGCGGCGTGAGCCGATCTTAGGGGGTGGAAACGGCTTCGATCATGGACCGAAAAACCAGGCCGGTTGCGGTTAGCAAGATATCGTCGTGGCCCAGTCCTTTCGCGGTGAGTTTTGGCAGGGCCACCTTGATCAGCCCCTCGCTCGCGTCCCCGGCGGTGTCCGCGCGCCGCACGATATCGGTCATCTGAGCCCTTTCGCCGATCGAGAACTCCTCCCACACGCTTTCTATGGTCAGGGGCGGCCGGATTCGGTCCTTCAACAGTTCGTCCAGCGAATCGACAGCCAGTTTCGCCTGGGCGAAAGCCTGCACGCGGGTGGAGAGCGGATCCGACTGCCGGGTCGAGGCGGAGCAATGGGACAGGCCCGCCGTCACTGTTCCCACAAGAAACGCCTCGTCTGCATCGTCGTCGGCCGGGCCGGGCGTCTTGGCCAGGAGGCCCTGAAAGATCGTCAGATAGATGCGGTGGCTTCGGGCGATATCTTCCGGCGGTATGCTTTTGAAGGCGCAGGCGGCATCGAACCCCGAAGCGCCTATGATCGATACCGGGGGCCGCCGATCCTGGGCTCGGGCCGCAAAGGCGATGGAGCAGACCAGCAGAACCCCTATCCAGCGCATGGCTTTCGCTTGTCCCCCTCGCAGACCCCTGACTGCGGCATCCGCTGAGCCTAGGCGGCCCGGCAATCCCTGCGCAAGTCCAGAATGGCCCGCAACCCGCGGCGCGGGCGGGTCAGCTCCGCGCAAGCCGGTTTGGGCGCCGAAATGCAAAACGCCCGGGATTGCTCCCGGGCGTCTTTGATTCGGCAGGACTTTACGTCCTACTTGATCTTGCCTTCCTTGAACTCGACGTGCTTGCGCACGACGGGGTCGTACTTCTTCAGCACCAGCTTTTCGGTCATGGTGCGGGCGTTCTTCTTGGTCACGTAGAAAAAGCCGGTGTCCGCCGAGGAGTTCAGGCGAATCTTGATGGAGGCTGGCTTGGCCATGTCTCGGTGCTACCTTGCGTGGGCGCGCGGCCCTGAAATTGGAGGCGCGGAACATACGCATAAAGCCTGCGAAGTCAACGCGGCGTTTGGCCAAGAAAAGCCACGCTTGGATCGAATTCTGTGAAGGGCCGTTTTTGTGGGACTATGATGGGAAGGATCGCCAGATGAAACGCACCCTTGAGATGGCTCTGGCCTTTGCCGCCACCGCCGCCATTGTATCTGCCTGCGCCAACGACAAGCCCACCCAGACCGCTTCGGCCGCGCCGACCAGCCAGCAATGCTTCCATCCCAATGACGTGGTCTCTTTCCACGAGATCAGCATCGTCAAGTTCTCGATCCGCACGATCCGCGGGGACGTCTACTCGGCCGATCTGCCAGTCTGTGAAGGCATCGACTTCGCGCAGCGTGTCGCCTTGCAGCCCGCCCACAGCACCCAGATCTGTGACGGCGACACGGGCACGCTGGTCACCCAGGATCCGGGCGGCGTGACGCTGACCTGTCCGGCCTACAATTTCCACCATCTG
>CAZJBC010000338.1:0-3148 GCA_964543805.1 uncultured Brevundimonas sp. | reverse complement strand
GCGGTCGGCCACCAGCTCCATCAGCGAGCGATCGTGGGTGATGAGGATCACCGCGCCGTCGAACTCATTGAGGGCGTCGAGCAGGGCGCGGCGGCTGTCGATATCCAGGTGGTTGGTCGGCTCATCGAGGATCAACACGTGCGGTGCGTCCATGGCCACCAGGTTCAGCAGCAGCCGCGCGCGCTCGCCGCCCGACAGGTTGGCGACGGTGGTCTCCTGCTTGTCAAACCCAAGGCCCCATTGCGCCAGGCGCGAGCGGCGCGAGTTTTCAGATGCGTCCGGCATGGCGCGGCGGATGATTTCGAGCGCCGTGTCGGTGGGGTCCATGGCCTCGATCTGGTGCTGGTGAAACCAGCCGACCTTCATCTTGCCGTTATGGAAGAACTCGCCTTCCATGACCTTCAGCGCGCCGGCGATCAGCTTGGCGAAGGTCGACTTGCCGGCGCCGTTGACGCCCAGAAGGCCGATGCGGTCGTCGATATCCATGCGCAGGTTCATGCCCCGCAGCACGGGCTTTCCGGCATAGCCGACGACGGCCTTTTCCAGCCGGATCAGGGGCGGCGGCAGGGGGCGCGGCGGCGAGGGCAGCGAGAAGGGCGCGGTATGCTCGGCCGCCACGTCGGAAACCGGCGGCAGCTTTTGCAGCATCTTCAGGCGTGACTGGGCCTGGGCGGCCTTTGACGCCTTGGCGCGGAAGCGATCGACGAAGGCCTGCATGTGAGCGCGCTTGGCTTCGATCTTGACGTTGGAGGCGGCCATCAGGCGCTGCTTTTCGTCGCGCATCCGCTCGAAGTCTTCGTAGTTGCCGGTGTAGAGCTCCAGCTTGGCCTTGGTGATGTGCAGGATGTGGTCGCAGGCGTTGTTCAGAAGGTCGCGGTCGTGGCTGATGATCAGGGTGGTGTGCGGGTATTTCTGCAGGCGCGCTTCCAGCCACAGGGCGCCTTCCAGATCGAGGTAGTTGGTCGGCTCGTCGAGCAGCAACAGGTCCGGCTGGGCGAACAGGGCGGCGGCCAGGGCCACGCGCATGCGCCAGCCGCCTGAGAATTCCGACATCGGCCGGGCCAGGTCCTCGGTGGAAAAGCCCAGGCCGGCAAGGATTTCAGCGGCGCGCGAGGGAGCGGCGTCCGCGTCGATCTCGATCAGCCGGGCCCAGATGTCACCCAGGTCGTGGGGATCGGCGGTCTCCAGACTGGCCATCAGGGTGTGGCGCTCGACGTCGGCGGCCAGGATAGTGTCGATCAGGGAAACGGGCGTCGCCGGGTGTTCCTGGTCGACCGCCGCGATCCGCGCGGCCTTGGGCCAGGTGATCTCGCCGCCGCCTTCGTGCAGCTGGCCGAGGATCAGCTTGAACAAGGTCGACTTGCCGATGCCGTTGCGGCCGACCAGGCCGACCTTGGCGCCCACGGGCAGGCTGGCGCTCGCCTTGTCAAAGAAGCGGCGGCCCCAGGCGTCATAGGTGAGTTCGGAGATGCGCAGCACGTTGGGCCGATCTTGGGGGGTTTGACCTTGGGAGGGCGGTGGCTATAAGCCGCGCGTCTCGCAATTCCAACCCAACGACCAGAAAGATATTCCCCCGTCATGACCGAGCGCACCTTTTCGATCATCAAACCCGACGCCACCGAGCGCAATCTGACCGGCAAGGTCAATGCGATGATCGAAGGCGCCGGCCTGCGCATCGTCGGCCAGCGCCGCATCCAGATGACCAGGGCCCAGGCCGAGAAGTTCTACGAAGTCCACGCCGCGCGCCCGTTCTACGGCGAGCTGGTGGAATTCATGACCCGCTCGCCGGTGGTGGTGCAGGTGCTGGAAGGCGATAACGCCGTCGCCCGCTATCGCGACGTCATGGGCGCCACCAACCCGGAAAACGCCGCGCCCGGCACCATCCGCAAGGAAGTGGCCATCTCGGTGGGCGAAAATTCGGTGCACGGTTCCGACAGCGCCGAAAACGCCGCCATCGAGATCGCCCAGTTCTTCACGCCGGACCAGATCCCAGGGTAAAGGGCGCCTGCGCCTTAAGCGTGGCCGCTCCGTTTCTGCCCGGAAACATGGTGAAGCTTCGATTCACCAACGGATTCACGGAATTGTGGGTTGTCGTATTCACGGAAACGTACAAAGTTTGCCATGCCGGCAACACAAACCGGCGCCACCTTCGGGCAAGAGGAGGCAGGTAATGGCGGAAATACACTTTGGCGTCGTTCGTATCGCGGACCGCTGGACCATCGTCGGTCCCGCCCTGCGCATGCGCTCGTTCGATACCCAGGCTGAAGCTGAAACCGTCGCCCGCCGTTTCGCTGGCGAGGTGATCGGCCGTCCGGTGCTGCTCAGTCTGCAGGAAGAAGACGGCGTGCTGCGCCCGCCCGAGCGGGTGGCGGGCACCGCAAGCTTCACCGAGATGGCGCTGGGTTAGACCGGCGCCGGCGCGTTGACGCCGCGTTTTTCATCCCATTCCACCAGCTTGGCCGCGCGTACGGGCTCGCCCGTCGCTTCGGCGATCAGCTCGTTGGTGCGCGTCTCGCAGGCGGCTTCCAGACGCGCCATGAATTCGTCCTTGCACAGCCCGGTCGGGATCGGATCAAGAAATTCGACGGTCGCCGTTCCAGCGGTCTTTTTGAAATCCTGCTGACGCCAGAAGCAGGACAGGTTCGTCGCCACCGGCACGACCGGCAGGTCGAAATCGCGGTACATGAAGTAGATGCCCGTTCGATAGCGGAACCGCTCGCTGGGCGCGCACAGGTGGCCTTCGGGATAGATCAGGATCCGCCGGCCTTCGGCGTGGGCGACGGCGGCGCTGTCGGAGAGCGCCTTGCGGGCCTCGGGTCCGCCACAGCTGTCGACCACGATGGCGCCCAACTTGCGCAGGATGCCGCGCAGGAGCGGAATTTTCTCCAGGTGGTCGCCGGTGACGAAGGACAGGTTGTCGACGTTGGCGAACATCACGAAGCCGTCGCCCCAGCTGTGGTGCTTGGCGCCAATGATGAATGCGCCGGGCGGCAAGCGCTCCGTGCCGCGCAGCTCGACCTTGATGCCGGCGACGGCGTCCATCGCCCACAGCATGCGGCGCGTGTAGAGGCGGATGACCTCGGTCAGGGGCCGGCGGCCGGGGATGGCGGCGGCGATGGCGGCCGACAGGGTGTAGAAGATCGACAGC
>CAZJBC010000337.1:1639-3191 GCA_964543805.1 uncultured Brevundimonas sp. | reverse complement strand
CCGGCCATCCGCTTTCAAGCGCGACCGTCGCGGTCCGGCAAATATGTCCAAAATTGGACTACACGATCCAAAAAACCTTTCGTGATCCGGCTGGGATGGCCTCAATCATGACCCCATATGCGTCTCATCAGGAAATCCGTTTCCAGGGAGCAGCTTTATGCGGCCAATCTTCAAGAACCGGGCAAGGGGCGTGATCAAGGCGCTGGCGCTTGCGCTTCTGGCCCCCACAGTGGCATTCGCCATGACCTCGGCGCCGGCCGCCCGAAAGCCGGTGGACGCGGCCTTCTTCACCGGCGAGTGGTTTGAGATCGCCCGAACGGCCAACGACTACCAAAAGGATTGCCAGGCGCCGACCTACCTGTTTCAGGCCACCCGGTCGCGCACGGTAGATCTGACGCTGACCTGTCGCAAGGGCTCGCCCTCGGGTCCGGCCCAGGCCATGCACGGCGCCGTTCGCGTGCCTCAGGATCAGGCGCGCACCGAGTTCAAGGTCTCCGCCCTGGGCGGGCTGTATTCGATGGACTACCGGGTGCTCGACATCGCCGCCGATGATTCCTGGTCGATTCTGGCCACGACCGGCGGGGACTATGTCTGGCTGCTGTCGCGCGCCCCGGCCATGGATTCGGCGCTCAGGGGCCACATCCTGTCGGACATCCAGGCCATGGGCTATGACCTGAGCAAGATCGTCCTGCCGCGGCAGGCCTAGGCCGCGGGTCCGCGCTGAACCGGCCTATTTTCCCGGCGCGTGGCAGCTCATGGTGTTGATCAGTCCGTTCGGGTTGCCCTTGTATTTCACGTTGAAGCCGAAAGGCTCGATCGTGGACTCCACGATCTGGGCGGGCGGATCGTCGAGGCCGCCGAACTTGCCGCTCCAGGCGATCTTGCCGCCGGCCACGGAAAAGGCCTGAAAGCCGCTGACCACGTCGCCGTAGGGGCGATAGCGGTAGCGCCCGCCCTGGACGTCGACCTTGCCCATGGCCCGGTAGGTATAGCCGCCGCCGCAGTCGTATTCGCCGCTCGCCAGACCGCCCGCGCCGGCCGGGGCCGCCTTGGCAGCGGCGGCTTTGGCGGCAACGCCCTTCGCCGGAGGAGCCTTGGCGGCGGGAGCGGGCGCCGCGGCGGGCTGACCCTGCAGCAGGCGATTGGCCGCGTCCTCGGCCGCCTTGGCCTGGGCCTGGAAACAGGCGGCGTCATTGGATTTGCACTGGGTCTGCGCGGCCAGGCTTGCCCGCCCGCTGCTCAGGATCGCACCGGCCGCGGCCAGTCCCGTCAGCGCCCAGAGCGCCGTCCGCATGGTCAGCTTGTTCAAGATCATTCCCCCGTTTGCCAGTCTGTCGGCAAGGGGCAGCTAACACCGCTCGAGCCTGGCTCACAACCCGCGTTCGGGGCGCCCCGGGAACAGACGAACAAGGCCCTTGCCGCCCGGGTTCATTCGCGCAAGCCTGACCGCAGAACGCGGGGGCGACTGAGCGATGCTGCACCGGATCCTGATCGGCCTTGGCGGCATGGCGCTGAACGACCCCACTGAGTCATCGCTGGCGTTTTCGAGCGG
>CAZJBC010000337.1:0-1629 GCA_964543805.1 uncultured Brevundimonas sp. | reverse complement strand
CTTGGCGGCATGGCGCTGATCCTGGTCCTGGCGGTGCTGCTGTCCTCGAACCGGCGGGCCATCCGCCTGCGCATCGTCGGCGCGGCCTTCGCCCTGCAGACGGCGATTGCGGTTCTGGTGCTCTACGTCCCCGCCGGCCGCCAGACCCTGACCTTTCTGTCCCAGGGAGTCTCGAACCTTTTGAGTTATGCGAACGCCGGCACCAGCTTCTTGTTCGGCGCCTTCGCCAAGGATCCCCTCGGCCAGAATTTCGCCCTCCAGGCCCTGCCGGTGATCATCTTTTTCGCGTCCCTGATCTCGATCCTCTACTACCTGCGCGTCATGCCGTTTGTGATCCGCTGGATCGGCGGCGGGCTGGAGAAGATCACCGGCATCTCCCGGGTTGAGTCTCTGTGCGCGGCGGCCAATATCTTTGTCGGCCAGAGCGAGTCGCCGCTGGTCATCCGTCCCTATCTGTCAGCCCTTACCCCGCCACAGCTGTTCATGGTTATGACCTCGGGGATGGCGGGCGTGGCGGGGACCATCCTGGCCGCCTACGCCGCCATGGGCATCCGCATCGACTATCTGCTGGCCGCCAGTTTCATGTCGGCGCCGGCCGGCATCCTGATGGCCAAGATCATCATGCCCGACGTGCGCACTGCGGAGGCGCCCGGCGTTCCCGAGATCATCGCCATCGAGCCCGCCGAGGATGAGCGGCCCGCCAACATCATCATGGCCGCGGGGACCGGCGCGCTGACTGGGCTGAAGCTGGCGGTGGCGGTGGGGGCGATGGTCTTCGCCTTCGTCGCCCTGACCGCCCTGGCCAACGGTCTCCTGACTGGTATCGGCCATTGGTTCGGCGTTGCGGACCTGACGCTGCAGAAGATCCTCGGGTATGTCTTCTCGCCGGTGATGTATCTGCTGAACGTGCCCTGGCATGACGCCCAGGCCGCCGGCGGCTTCCTTGGTCAGAAGGTGGTGTTGAACGAGTTCGTCGCCTTCATCAGCCTGGGGGGCGAGCAGAAGTCGCTGGCGCCGCTGACCGTCGGCGTAGTCACCTTCGCCCTCTGCGGTTTCGCCAATTTCGGCTCCATCGCCATTCAGCTGGCGGTGACAGGCGGTCTTGCCCCGAACCAGAGGCCGGTGATCGCGCGCCTGGGCCTGAAGGCGCTAGCCGCCGGAACCCTGGCCAATCTGATGAGCGCGGCCCTGGCCGGAATGCTGCTGCCAATTTAACCGCCCAAAGCCGGTGCGATGGGGGCCGGTTCAGCGCGGCAGGCGCGATAGGTAACTGGCGACATCGTCGATTTCAGCTGGCGACAGCACGCCCGCTAGAGGCGGCATCGAGCCGCCGCCCAGGCGGACGATGCTGGCGATTTCGGCGGTGTCCGTGCGGCCGGCGATGTTTGGGCCAAGGGCGCCGGCCCCCAGCGGCCCATGGCAGCCGGCGCAGACCCGGGTGAAGGCCGCCTGGCCGGTCGCAAGCTGCTCAGGCGTGGCGACTGGCAAGGCGGCCCCGGCTGAGACGGGAGCATTGCCGGGCGCGGCGGGCGGAGGCGCGGCGGGCCGGCCAGCCGGCCGGTCGCCTGGTCCCGGTTGCGGGGTGGGAATCGGCGCGCCGGGCGCCGGCATGCGCGGCTCAGGAACGGT
>CAZJBC010000336.1:0-3210 GCA_964543805.1 uncultured Brevundimonas sp. | reverse complement strand
GCGCCATCGATGCGCTGGGGATCCGGCCCGTGATCGACCGGGTCTTTCAGCTCGAGGACCTGGCCGCCGCCTTCCGCCACGAACTGGCCGGCGCGCACTTCGGCAAGATCGGGGTAGCAATCTAGAAAGATTGGATCGCTTCCACGCCGGCTTTCGCCGGACTGATGTTGGCTGTAGGCTCCCTATCAAAGCTAGGGGAGGATGCGCCAATGATGCGCCAGGGACTCATCGGAATCGTTTTCACCGCGGCCATCGCGTTGCCGCTCGCTGCACAGAGCGCAACGCCGGCCGCCAAGCCAAAGGCGCATACGCCGGCGGCGGCTCCGAAAGCTCCGCCGGCCCCCGGGCCGCGAGGCTGGGTGGCCGGGACCACGGTCTTTGACGACATCACGGTCGAGACTGGCACCCTCGCCGGGGCCAATTTCCGCATCGACTTTCCCAAGGACTGGAAGAAGTGCCTGGTGATCTCCAACCACGGCTATTCGCCCGAGCCGCGCGATCCGGCCAAGGGCGCTCCGGCCGAACGCACCAAGATGTTCGCCAAGCGCGGCTGCGCGGTGGCCGCCTCCAGCTATTCCAAGGGCGGCTGGGCGATCGAGAACGCCATGACCGACAACGAAAATCTGCGCAAATATTTCGTGCGCAAGCATGGCGCGACCCGGGAAGTCTTCTCGACCGGCGGGGCGATGGGCGCGGCGGTGACCATGACCAGCCTGGAGCTCTATCCCAATGTCTATGCCGGCGGTCTGATCACCTGCTGCGGGACCATGACCGCGCAAATGGACCAGTCCATGCAGGGCTCGTTCCGCATGATGGCCCTGTTCGACTACTATTTCCCCGGCGTGCTGCCGCCGCCTGTGGGGCCGCTGAACGGCTTCATGTATGGCGGCGATACCGACCGCAAGGTGCAGGCCGCGCTGGACGCCAACCCGCAGAAGGCCGAGATCTTCCGCCGCACCACCGGTCGGCGCATGGAGCACCTGGCCAACCACGTCACCTTCCAGACCTACATCAATCACGAATATCAGGAGCGGGCGGGCGGCTTGCCGTTCGACAACTCCACCTACATCTACACCCTCGACGACGACCCGGCGACGGTGAACGCCGGCGTCAAGCGTTACACCGCCGATCCCAAGGCGATGAAGTATGCACGCAAGTGGTACACCCCGACCGGCGATCTGAAGAAGCCGCTGTTCATCATGAGCCCGGTCTATGATCCGGTGGTGACGATCAACAATACCGCCGGTTATGTGGATGTGGTTCGCAGGGCCGGTCACATGGATAAGGTGGTGTTCCAGTGGTACGACCACGAAGGCCACGGCGCGGTAAGTCCCGCTGAGGTCGAGAGCGCCTTCGACGCCCTGCTGGCCTGGAGCCGGGGCGGTCCCCAGCCGCCCTCGGGCCACGGGGTCAATCGCGGCACGGCCACGGGCGCCATGGGCATCGGTGCGCCGGGACCGGCGGGCGCGGCCGGACGCGGCGGGGCCGGTCGCGGGCCGGCGGCTCCCGGACGGGGAGGCGCTGCGCCGGCGGCGGCGGCGAACTAGCTGTTCAGGGCCAAGCGGTTCCTCCTATAGTCCGCTCCAAGCAAGAAACCTGGGGAGCGGCCATGGAATCTCTGGTCCTTTACGAAACGCGCGGGCCGCTGGCCCTGATTACGATGAACCGGCCCGACCGGCTCAATGCGCTGACGACGCCGATGATCGCCGAGATTCTTAGGCTGATGCGCAAGGCAGAGGCCGATCCCGCCGTCTTCGCCATCGCGGTGACCGGCGCGGGCCGGGGCTTTTGCGCCGGCATCGACGCCGAACAGCTGGTCGTGGCGACGACCGACAATATCGCCGCCGTGGCCGACGACGATGAGCGCATTCCCGGTCTGTTCGTCGAGCTGCCCAGCATCTCCAAGCCGATCATCGCCGCGGTTAATGGCCCGGCGGCTGGCGCGGGCTTTATCCTGGCGATGATGTGCGACCTGCGTTTCATGGCCGAAGGGGCGGTGATGACAACGGTCTTTTCCAAGCGCGGCCTGATCGCCGAACACCAGTCCAGCTACATCCTGCCGCGTCTGGTCGGCCTGTCGCGGGCGCTGGACCTGCTGTGGAGTTCGAGGCGCGTCGATGCGGCGGAGGCCTATCGCATCGGCCTGGCCGACCGCACCACGCCGCTGGAGGGCCTGATCCCGGCCATCGAGGCCTATGTCGCCGACATGGCCGCCACCGTCGCCCCCCGCGCCGTCGCCACCACCAAGGCCCAGGTCTATCGCCACCTGGCCGTCGATCTGGAGACGGCCGCCCGCGAGACCTACAAGCTGGTGCGGACCAGCCTGTCGCACCCCGACGCTACGGAAGGCGCCAAGTCCTTCATCGAGCGCCGGCCGCCGAATTTCGCCCCCTGGACGGGAAAAGCGTGATGAACAGGTCCTTCGAAGGCTCGTCGGAGTCCCTGGTCTGCGATGTCCCGGCGCAAGGAATCGCCCGCATCACCATCAATCGCCCGGCTACGATGAACGCCTATACCTTCGGCATGTGCGGCGAACTGATGGAGGCCATCGCGGCCTTCCGCGATGATGACGCTCTGCGGGTTCTGATCCTGACCGGCGCGGGTGCGCGCGCGTTCTGCACCGGCGGCGATATCTCGGGCTCCGAGCCGGAACACCGCCATCAGGTGCAGAACCAGCCGCTCGGCTATGGCCGCGAGATGCGGGAGGGCATGCAAGGGGTGGTCCTGGCTCTGCGCCGACTCGACAAGCCGTCAATCGCCATGGTCCGCGGCTATGCGGTGGCCGGCGGCCTGGCCCTGGCGCTCGGCTGCGACCTGCGGCTGGCGGGCGCGTCGGCGAAGCTCGGGGACACCAGCGGCAAGGCGGGCCTGCTGCCAGACGAAGGCGGCGCCTGGCTGTTTCCGCAGGCCATGGGCCTGGACCGGGCGCTGAAGATGACCTGGCTTGGCGAGATCTATGATGCGGCCACAGCGGCGGGCCTGGGTCTTGTCACCGAGGTCGTGGCCGACGAGACGCTGGAGCAGCGCACGCTGGAGCTGGCCGGCCAGCTGGCCACCCGCGCGCCCCTGGCCGTGAGGCTGGTCAAGATGATGATGGTCGGCGCCTCGGACACCAGCCTGGAATCGTCCATGATCGACGCCCAGATGGCGGTGATGATCGCCAACCCCAGCGCCGACGTGCGCGAAGGCCTGGCGGCGTTCCGGGAAAAG
>CAZJBC010000335.1:0-3218 GCA_964543805.1 uncultured Brevundimonas sp. | reverse complement strand
GCGCCCGAACAGTGATGTTCTGCGCCACAGGGTCATGGCCAGCAGGATCAGCTACAGAGCGATGATCTGGCCGATCTCGACGCCGACGTTGAACGAGATCAGATTGGCGGCCAGGCCGTGGGGATTGAGGTTCAGGCTCTGCAGCTTGGTCGCCAGGCCAAAGCCGTGGACCAGGCCAAAGCCGAACACCACGGGGCGGTTGTCGGGCTGAAAGCCGAACAGGGTCTTGACCCCGCCCAGGTTGTCAAAGGCCTTGTAGAGCACCGAAAACCCGATCACCGCGTCGACCAGGGTCGAGTCGGCCCGCAGGTGCAGCAGAACACCCGCCAGCAAGGTGATCGAATGGCCCAACGAGAACAGGGTCACATAGAGGGCGATGTCCCGGAACCGGTAGAGGAAGAAGATCACGCCCAGCAGGAACAGCAAATGATCGTACCCGGTCACCATGTGCTTGGCGCCGAGATAGAGGAAGGGAATCGGATCGGGCCCATTGGTGTTGGCCACAAAGGTCGCATTGGCCCCGCCGATGGCGTGGGCAAAGGCCTGCGAGCCCAGCAACAGGCTCAAGGCTATGGCGGCCAGCCCCAGGACCGTTTGGAAGATCGGCCTCTTGGACGACGTCACGCACAGCTCTCCAGACCAGACTGTCGTCAGACTGGCCCTATCCCATTTCGTGCGCCTTGACCCTGGTCAAGGCCGAAGCCTCTAAAGCCTGACCCCGACCCTGGGACCCAGCCAGGTCATCGCCGCATAAAGCGCGATGGTCAGGGCGCATCCGGCGCCCAGGGCCGGCCAGAACGTGACGCCGCGTTTCAGCAGGGCAGGGATCAGCAGGAACATCGGCAGCGACGGCAGCACGAACCAGAAGGTGCCGGTGGCGTGGGCCGCCATCCGCACCGGATCGCGGGTATCGCGCCACAGCCACATCATGCCCAGAACCGAAACCAGCGGCAGCGAGGCCACCAGCCCGCCGAGACCCGGATAGCGCTTGGCGATCTCGGCGACCGCCGCAACGATCACGCCGGACAGGCCGGCCTTGATGACAAGATATAACATCGTTCCCCCGGATGGATGACACGGCTTGGCGGCTGGAACATAGAATGTAACGACACTCGCCTGCTCAATGAAAGGAAGTCCCATGTCCGAATCGCTGATTGACCGCCGCAACATGCTGACCGCCGGCGTCCTGCTGGCCGCCGCCGGCGCCGCCGCATCCACCGCCCGGGCCCAGACGCCTGCTGCGCCCGCGACTGCGACCCCGCCCGGCAAGGCCTTTTCGCCGGACCCAAAGCCGTTGCCTTTCGACCCGAAGACCATCACGGGCCTGTCCGAGCGCATGCTGGTCAGCCACCATGACAACAACTACGTGGGCGCCGTCACCCGCCTGAAAGCCATCTCGGCGCAGTTGGCAGCGCTCGATCCGGCGACCGCGCCCGGCTTCAATCTGAATGGCCTGAAGCGCGAAGAGCTGCTCGCCTGGAATTCCATGATCCTGCACGAACTGTATTTCTCCTGCCTTGGCGCGCCCAACCGTCCCGGCGCCGCTCTGGCGCGCGCCATCGAACGCGACTTCGGCTCCGACGCCCGCTGGCGCGCCGAGTTCTCCGGCATGGGCAAGGCGCTCGGCGGCGGCTCGGGCTGGGTGGTGCTGAACTACAGTCACCGCGACGGACGCCTGGTGAACCAGTGGGCGAACGACCACACCATGAGCCTGGCGGGCGGCACGCCCATCCTGGCGATGGACATGTATGAGCATGCCTACGCCATCGACTTCGGATCAGCCGCCCCCCGCTATGTGGACGCCTATATGGCGACGACGAACTGGAGCGCCGCCGACGCGGCCTTTGCGCGAGCCGCCGCTTGATGACAGACGCCGTCGCGCCGCCGCCGACGGCGCCCACCTATCGCCAGGCGGCCCGGCTGTGGCTGAAGGTCGGGCTGATCTCGTTCGGCGGACCAGCGGCGCAGATCGCCATCCTGCAGGAAGAGCTGGTCGAACAGCGTCGCTGGGTGGACCAGCGCGAATTCCTCACCGCGCTGAATTTCTGCATGCTGCTGCCCGGTCCCGAAGCCCAGCAGCTGGCCACCTACATCGGGTTGAAACTGCATGGGCTGAAGGGGGCGCTGACGGCAGGGATTCTGTTCGTCGCGCCGGGCGCCCTGGTGCTCTATGGCTTGGCCTGGCTGGCCGCCGCCCATGGAGCCTGGCCGCCGCTGGCCGCCATCTTCAAGGGGCTGCTGCCGGTTGTCGTCGCCCTGGTGGCCCACGCCGTCTGGCGGATTGGCGGACGCATCCTGAAGACCCCCTTGGCCCTGGGGCTGGCGATCGCCGCCTTTCTCGGGCTGCAGGTTCTGCACATCGGCTTTCCGTGGATCATCGCGGCGGCGGCGCTGGCTGGCGCCTTGGCCGGGCACTTGGGCTGGCCGCTGGGCGCAGGGCGCCACGGCGCCGCCCCGGCGGCGACGGGCGGGACCGTTTCTGTGGCCTGGCGCTCGACCGCCTGGCGCGCTGGCCGCCTTGCCTTGATCTTCACAGGTCTGTGGGCTGTTCCGGTGGGACTGACTGTACTTGTGTTCGGCGCTCACCCGTTTGCCGACGTCGGGCTGTTCTTCACCAAGGCGGCTTTTGTCACTTTCGGCGGGGCTTATGCGGTGCTGCCCTACGTCGCCGCCGCTGGCGTCAGCCAGTACGGTTGGCTGTCGAACGCCCAGATGGCTCAGGGCCTGGCCCTGGCTGAAACCACCCCCGGGCCCCTGATCATGGTCACCCAGTTCGTCGGCTTTTTCGCCGGCTGGAACGCGGCCCTGACCGGACAGGCGGGCGGTCTGTCGCCGCTCGCCGCCGCCTCCATCGCCGCGGTCCTGACCACCTGGGTGACCTTCCTGCCGTGTTTCTTTTTCATCCTGGCCGGAGCGCCGGTGGTCGAACGGCTGCAGAACGAGCCGCGCGCCGCCGCCGCTCTGGCCGGCGTCACCGCCGCCGTGGTCGGGGTGATCGCCACCCTGGCCCTCACCATCGGCAAGCTCGCCTTCCTGCCGGCCGGCAGCGTTGACGGCGGCGCGATCCTTGTCGCCCTGATCGCCTTCGCCGCCCTGGTCCGCTGGAAGGTCAACACCCTTTGGCTGGTCGCCGGCGGCGCCGCCTTTGGTCTGATCCGCCTGGCCGCAGGATTCCAGTAGCCCGGGCCCTTGGCGGCCAGGGACGCTTTGCCGCCGTC
>CAZJBC010000334.1:0-3227 GCA_964543805.1 uncultured Brevundimonas sp. | reverse complement strand
CGGGCGCGGCCCTGGGCGTGCGCTGTCTTGAGGCGGCCCGCGAGCTTGGCGTCGAGACCCACCTGATCATCTCAAAGGCCGGCGCTCTGACCCTCGCCGAAGAGACAGGTCTGTCCATCGCCCAGGTGAACACGCGCGCCAGCGTGGTTCACAAGGTCGCCGACATTGCCGCCTGCGTGGCCTCGGGCTCGTATCCGGTCATGGGTATGATCATCGCGCCCTGTTCGGTGCGCACCATGTCCGAGATCGCCACCGGGGTTACGTCCAGCCTGCTCACCCGCTCGGCTGACGTAACCCTGAAAGAGCGCCGTCCCCTGGTGCTGATGGTGCGCGAGACGCCGTTGCACCTGGGCCATCTGCGCACCATGACCCAGCTGGCCGAGATGGGCGCCGTCAGCGCCCCGCCCGTGCCGGCGTTTTACACCAAACCGCAATCCATCGAGGATATTGTCGATCAGACGGTGGGCCGGGCGCTGGATGTCTTCGGCCTGTCGTGGGCGCGCACATCGCGCTGGGGCGAGACGAAGACATGACCGGCAACGCCGCTAATGACGAAGGCCTGCTGACCCGCATCGCCCAGCTCCGTCAGGAACACGAAGATCTGGGCGCGGCCATTGAGGCGCTTGCTCTCCATGCCCCGGATCAGCTGCAGCTGGCCCGCCTGAAGAAAAAGAAGCTGGCTCTGCGCGACGAGATCGCGCGCATGAGCGAGCAGATCACGCCGGATATAATCGCGTAACGCGGCGTTCGTCCTAGGCACGCGCCCGCTTGCGCGCGTACATGGCGTCATCGGCGGCGGCCAGCATGTCCTCGGGGCTGATCGCCGGGTCAATCTGTCGCACCCCCCAGCTGATGTGCAAAGGCATCATCCATTCGCCGCTTTGCACCGGCTCGGCCTGGACAACGGCGGCCAGTTGTTCGGCCTTGGCGGCGGCGGCGGCCTCGTCGGCCTGGGCCAGGATGACGCCGAACTCATCGCCGCCGATGCGTCCCACCACGTCGGTTTCGCGCACATGGGC
This sequence comes from uncultured Brevundimonas sp., assembly GCA_964543805.1. Lineage (GTDB taxonomy): Bacteria > Pseudomonadota > Alphaproteobacteria > Caulobacterales > Caulobacteraceae > UBA5005. The sequence goes on along the minus strand of CAZJBC010000334.1, from coordinate 2,208 downwards.
GATCAGGCGGGTCGAGACCGCCTTCAACGCCTCGTCGCCGCCGGCATGGCCGAACCGGTCATTGACCGCCTTGAAGCCGTCCAGATCGAAATAGACCAGGGCCGCGCTTGAGCCGTAGCGCTGTGAAAACGCCTGGGTTCGGCCAAGCTCGCGCATGAAGGCGCGCCTGTTCAGCAAAGGCGTCAGCACGTCGCGGTCGGCGGCTTCCTCGGCTTCGGCCAGGTGGGCTTTAAGCCGCGCGACCTCCTTGCGCATTTCCTCGATCTCAGCGAGCAGCTGGGTCAGCGCCGCGCGCACCTGCGGCGTCAGATCGGTTTCGCTCAGCCCCAGAAAGGCGGCGCTGTCGGGCGCACGAGCGCTGGCCAGGCCGCTGGCGTCGGCGGCGCTCTGCAGCGCGATGCGGCGGCGAACGCCGGCCAGCGGATCGGCTCTGACGCCGGATATCTTCATACGACCGCCTCGCCCGCCCCACGCAGAATCGCGTGTGTATCCTTGGGATTCTGACCGGGATCGGTTGCGAGCGCAATGCGTACGCCTATACTCAGCCGCCTTCCGGGACGATGGGTCGCGGACGGGGAAACCTCATGGCCAAGTCACCGCCGGTCGCCATTATTATGGGCAGTCAGTCCGACTGGCCCACCATGAAAGCCGCCGCCGACGCCCTCGATGCGCTAGGCGTCGCCTATGAGGCCAAGGTTGTCTCAGCCCACCGCACGCCTGACCGCCTCTACGCCTTCGCCAAGGGCGCCAAGGCCGCAGGGATCAAGGTGATCATCGCCGGCGCCGGCGGGGCCGCCCACCTGCCGGGCATGGCCGCGTCGATGACCGAGCTGCCGGTGCTGGGCGTGCCGGTGAAGTCCAAGGCGCTGGACGGCGTGGATTCCCTGCTCTCGATCATCCAGATGCCCGGCGGCGTTCCGGTGGGCACACTGGCCATCGGCGAAGCGGGCGCCCGCAACGCCGGTCTGCTGGCCGCCCAGATCCTGGCGCTGTCGGATGAGGCCCTGGCGGGGCGCGTCGCCGCCTTCCGCGCCGCCCAGACGGCCGCCGTGGCCGAGAAGGTCACGCTCTAGAATGCCGCCTTTTCCCCTGCCGCCCGGCTCGACCATCGGCATTCTGGGCGGCGGCCAACTCGGCCGCATGCTGGCTCTGGCCGCGGCCCGCCTCGGCTTTCAGACCGTCATCCTGACACCGGACAAGGCGTCCTGCGCGGGCCAGGTCTGCGGTCAGACCATCGTCGGCGCCTATGACGATCCGTTTTCCCTCAAGCGCCTGGCCAAGGCCGCCGATGTCGTCACCTTCGAGTTCGAAAATGTCCCCGCCGCCGTGGTCGAGGCTCTGAACGACCTGGGCCGCCCCACCGCGCCTGGCGCCCGGGCGCTGGCCATCGCCCAGGACCGGGTGGACGAAAAGGTTTTTCTCAACGAGGTCGGCGCCCCCACCGTCGATTTCGAGCCGATCTATGGGCCGGACGACATCGCCCCCGCCCTCGACCGGCTGGGCGCGCCGGCCGTGCTCAAAACCCGCCGCGAAGGCTATGACGGCAAGGGTCAGACCTGGGTCGACAACCACGCCGACGCCGTCGCCGCCTTTGGCCGAATCGGCGCCAAGCCCGCCATCCTGGAAGCGGCCGCCGACTTTGTCCGCGAAATCTCGGTGATCGCCGCCCGCGCCCGCGACGGCGAGATCGCCTGCTATCCGCTGGGCGAGAACCACCATGAGAACGGCATCCTGCGCCGCACCAGCGCGCCCGCCCGCGCCAGCGACAAGTCCCTGGAGCAGGCCGAGATCATCGCCGCCCGCATCCTGACGGCGCTGGATTATATCGGCGTCATGGGTATCGAACTGTTCGAGCTGGCCGACGGCCGCCTGCTGGTCAACGAGATCGCGCCGCGGGTTCACAACTCCGGTCACTGGACCCTCGACGGCTGCGAGGTTGATCAGTTCGAACAGCACATCCGCGCCATCGCAGGCTGGCCGCTGGGCCCCACCGCCGCCATCGCCCATGTGGAGATGACCAATCTGATCGGCCCGGAGACTGACGCTTGGAAGAAACTCGCGGCCGAACAGGAAGCCCGCGTCTGGTTTTACGGCAAGGGCGAAGCTCGTCCCGGTCGCAAGATGGGCCACGTCAACCGCTTGCGGCCTCTGGGCGGCTAGGGTCTGGACTTCGCCGGCGGCGTTGTAACCGGCTCCGGCGCCCCCGGC
>CAZJBC010000333.1:0-3228 GCA_964543805.1 uncultured Brevundimonas sp. | reverse complement strand
GAGGATGAACTGAAAAAGGCAATTTCCAAACTGACCGAAAGTGCTTGACGCTCAAGCATAAGGGTCATTATAAAAGGGGGCATGAACAAGCTCTCATCCGAAGATCGCGCCCGCATCCTGCACCTGCTCTGCGAAGGCATGTCGATCCGCGCCATTACGCGGACCACGGGCGCCAGCAAGAACACCGTCATCAAACTCATGATCGACGCCGGAAAGGCTCTGTCAGACTATCAGGACAAGGCATTCCGCAACCTGCAAACCAAGCGTGTCCAGGTCGATGAAATCTGGAGCTTCACCTATGCCAAGCAAAAGAACGTCGGCGACGCCAAGGCCGCCCCGGATGGTGCGGGCGATACCTGGACTTGGACCGGGATCGACGCTGAGTCGAAGCTGGTCATGTCGTGGTTTGTCGGTGGACGGGATAGCGAGTGCGCCAGCCTGTTCATGAACGATCTGGCCTCTCGCCTGTCCAATCGGGTCCAACTGACGTCAGACGGCCACCACAGCTATCTGGAAGCGGTTGAGGGCGCCTTCGGCGCGGAAGTTGACTTCGCCCAGCTCGTGAAGATGTACGGATCGGCGCCGGAGAGCTTCAAGGGCCGCTACAGCCCCGCCGACTGCACCGGCATACGCAAGACGCGGATCGAAGGCGACCCGGACCCCACGCACGTCTCAACGTCCTACGTTGAGCGGGCCAATCTCACCATGCGGATGCACATGCGCCGGTTCACCCGCCTGACTAATGGCTTCTCAAAAAAGGTTGAGAACCACGCCCACGCGGTTGCCCTGCACTTCGCCTACTACAACTTCGTCCGCATTCACAAAACGCTTCGCGTAACCCCTGCGATGGCGGCTGGTGTGACAGATCGGCTATGGGAGATGGCGGATTTGGTCGCCATTGTCGAAGCGGCCGAAGATGCGCCCAAGAAACGCGGGCCTTACAAGAAGCGGGAGCCGTGACGACTTACTCACCTGTGAAGCGTATCGACGCTCCGGACGGCCTGCGGTACGTTGAAATCCGGGTTAGCCGCGACGTGCACTTGTTTCGTTTTGTCGAAATGGTCCATGGAGTCGAAAAGCACAGCGGGTACGAATATTGGTATCCAGCCTACACGTCCGGTCTGTTCGCCGATGCCCAATCAGCGGAGCGGGAAGCGGTGATGACAATCGAGTGGCTTCGTCAAAATTCAAACTGACCCACTACCGCAGATGGGCGCCGGTTTTCTCGAAGCGGCCTTTCGTGTATTTCGTGTGTTTCGTGGTTTCTCTTTCTTTTGCTCGCAGCCGCTATCCCTGTCGCCGGATACCTGCTGAAATGGCGGCATGAAAACCATTGATTACCCCACCGCGACCGCCAGCGAGCTCGCAAAGGCCCTGCGCAAGGGCAAGGTCACTTCGCTGGAGCTGACCAACACCGCCATCGCCCGTATCGAGGCCATGGACGGCGCCATCAATGCGGTCATCGTTCGTGACTTCGCAGCGGCCCGCAAGGCGGCCAAGGCGGCCGACGTGCGGCTGGCCAAGGGCGAGCGCGCGCCGCTGCTTGGCGTGCCTATGACGGTCAAGGAATCTTACGACCTGACGGGTTATCCCAGCACCTGGGGCCTGGAGCGCCTGGCCAATCACAAGGCCGAGGCGGACGCCGTCGTGGTCCAGCGTCTGAAGGCCGCCGGCGCCATCATCCTGGGCAAGACCAATGTGCCGCCGAACCTGGCCGACTGGCAGAGCGACAACCCTGTCTACGGCCGCTGCAACAACCCGCGCGATCTGACCCGCAGTCCCGGCGGCTCGTCCGGCGGCGGAGCCGCGGCCCTGGCGGCCGGCTTCGTGCCCCTGGAAATGGGCGGCGATATCGGCGGCTCGATCCGTATCCCGGCGACCTTCTGCGGCGTCTTCGGCCACAAGACCAGCTACGGCATCGTGCCCATGGTCGGCCATACCCTGGGCGGCGGCAAGAGCGCGCCTTCGCCCTTGTCGGTCGGCGGCCCGCTGGCCCGCAGCGCCGAGGATCTGGACCTGGCGTTGAGCATCGTGGCTGGACCGACCGGCGATGACGCCAAGGCCTGGCGTCTCGAACTGCCGCCGCCGCGCTACAAGAAACTGTCCGACTACAAGCTGCTGGTGTTCGACAGCCACCCCAGCGCGGCCACCTCGCGCGACGTCAAGACGGCGATGGGCGAACTGTCCGCCGATCTGCAGGCGGCCGGCGCTACGGTCGTTCACGAATCCGACCTGTTGCCGGACCTGGCCGTTCTGCACGGCGTCTATCTGAAGATGCTGCTGACCGTCACCACGCGGCGCGAGCAGGACCGCCGGGCGCCGATCACGGCCCACGACTGGATGGACCTGCTCGATACCCAGGCCCAGATTCGCCGCGAATGGGCGACCCTGTTCGAGACCTTCGACGCGGTCATTTGTCCCGCCTTCGGAACCACAGCCTTCCCGCACACGCCCGAACCGGACTGGCGCAAGCGCACCCTGCTGATCGACGGGGAGGAAACCCCCTACGGCGACCAGCTGGCCTGGCAGGGCATGGCCATCCTGGCCCACCTGCCGTCCACCGCCGTGCCGCTGGGTCTGTCGTCCGATGGCCTGCCGATCGGCGCCCAGATCATGGGCGGCTTCCTGGAAGACCGCACCACCATTGCTTTGGCGGGAATGATCCGTCCGCGCTGACGAGGGTTGCTCCAGATCAAGGGAGCCGCCCGGCTTTTCGCCTATCTGTGCAACCAACCTTCGCAGTAACGGGTTGGAACCGAATGATGGTCGATCAGGCGCTTGAGCCCCCGATGTCGCTGCACGCCCAGGCGTTCAAGCACATCCTTCACCCGACGGATTTCTCGCCGGAAGCCTTTCCTGCCTTTGCGCACGCCGTGCGCCTGGCGGTGGCCGCCGAGGCCAGCCTGACCATTGTGCACGCCGCGCCGGACGGCTCAGAAGCCGGCTATGAATGGGAACAGTTCCCCAAGGTGCGGGCTCTTCTGGCCAAGTGGGGCATGCTGCCTGACTGGGCCAGCGAAGACTCTGTATTCGAGACCCTGGGCGTGCGCGTGGCCAAGGCGGATCTGTCCAAGGCCCATCCGGCCCATGGCATCGCCAAATACGCCGAACACCACCCCTGTGATCTGATTGTTCTGGGCACCCACGCGCGCGATGGTCTGGACCTGTGGTTCAAGGGGTCCGTCGCCGCCAATCTGGCGCGGGAATCCCAGACGCCCACTCTGTTCG
>CAZJBC010000332.1:0-3241 GCA_964543805.1 uncultured Brevundimonas sp. | reverse complement strand
TACGTGCACCTTCGCCTCGCGCCAGGGCGTGAACTGGCCGTCCAGCCAGATCCATCCATCGCGATCGTCGAAGGGAACGAGTGACATAGCCTCTATTTCTCCTGCATTTAGAGCGCGCGGTTTAAGCATCGCGCATTGGGAACGCCTATAGCATTATCGCCAGACAATGAACGCCACAACCGAAGCCATGGTCCGCCACCTGCTGGTGGTCGACGACGACGACCGCATCCGCGAGCTGCTCAAGGAGTATCTGGCGCGGTCGGGTTTTCGCGTCACCACGGCGGCCGACTCCGCCCAGGCCCGGCGGCTGATGGAGACGCTCGACTTCGACCTGATCGTGCTGGATGTGATGATGCCGGGCGAGGATGGGTTTTCCCTGACCAAGGCGCTGCGCGCCCGCGGCGGGGCGGCGGGCAAGACGCCGGTTCTGCTGCTCACCGCCCGCGGCGAGGCGCGGGACCGCATCCAGGGCCTGTCGCTGGGCGCGGACGATTACCTGGCCAAGCCGTTTGAGCCGGAGGAACTGGTGCTGCGCATCGAGGCCATCCTGCGCCGGGCCGCCGACCGTCCCACGGGGCGCGAGCCCATTCGCCTGGGCGCCTTTTCCTTTGACCTGGACCGCAGCGAGTTGATGCAGGGCGAGGAACTGATCCGCCTGACCGAGGCCGAGGCGCAATTGCTGCACCGCCTGGCGGTCAACGCCAACACCTCGGTCGACCGGCTGGAGCTGGCCAGCCAGACCTCGGACGCCACCGGCCGAGCCGTGGATGTGCAGGTCACCCGCCTGCGCCGCAAGATCGAGAGCGATCCCAAGGCGCCGCGCTATCTGCTGACCGTGCGCGGCGTCGGCTACATGCTGGCCCCGGACTGATGGCGCTCCCGCGCCCCCTCGCCCGCCTGTTCGGACCGCGCATGATCAAGCGCTGGGTGCCGACCAGCCTGTTTGGCCGCTCCCTGCTGATCATCATCCTGCCAATCGCCATCATGCAGCTGTCGGTGACTTGGCTGTTCTTCAGCAAGAACGAAGACACCCTGACCAGCCAACTGTCGGAAAGCCTGGCCGGCGAGATCGCCGCCATCACCAGCGCCTATCAGGAGCAGCCGCAAAACCTGCCGGCGCTGCAGGCCAGCGCCAAGGCGACTTTCGATCTGTCGGTGGTGTTCCGCCCCGAGGACCTGCCCCGGCTGGAGCGGCCCAACTTCTTCCATTCGGTCGACCAGGCCCTTTTCACCGCCCTGAAGGAACACCTGGGCGGGAAGGCCTTCTGGTTCGACACCACCCGCTATCCGGCCCAGGTGCCGATCTGGGTCAAGGTCGACGGCGGCAGCCTGGCCTTCATCGCGGCCAAGGACCGGGCCATCGCCATCCAGGGCAACACCTTCATCCTTTGGCTGGCGGGCGTAACCCTGATCCTGGCCGCGGTGGCCGTGCTGTTCATCCGCAACCAGGTGCGCGCCATCGAGCGTCTGGCCGCCGCCGCCGAGACCTTCGGCAAGGGCGGCGATGTATCGGACTTCAAGCCCCACGGCGCCCGCGAGGTGCGGCAGGCGGCCGAGGCCTTCCTGACCATGCGGGCCAATATCCAGCGGTTCATGGAACAGCGCACGGCCCTGCTGGCCTCGGTCAGCCACGACCTGCGCACGCCGCTCACCCGCCTTAAGCTGGAACTGGCGTTGAAGGACCCCACCGAACGCAACGAGGCGATGAAACGCGATCTGGCCGAGATGGAGCACATGATCGACGAATATCTCGACTTCGCTCGCGGCGAAGGTGGCGAGTCAGTCGAGCCGGTTCTCCTCTCCGAGATCATCGAGGCGGTGGCGCGGGGCGCGCGGCGGGCGGGGGCTGATGTCGCCACGGTGGGCGAGAGCGGCCTGGTCGCTCCCGTGCGCCGCAACGCCCTGTCGCGCGCCCTGGCCAACCTGACCGAAAACGCCGCGGCTCACGCCAGCCAGGTGCAGATCGGCGCCCGGCGAAGCAAGAGCGATATTCTGATAACCGTCGACGACAACGGCCCCGGCATAGATCCCTCCCGTTACGAAGAGGCCTTCAAGCCCTTTAACCGCCTCGATGAGGCCCGCAACCAGAACGAAAAGGGCGTCGGCCTGGGCCTCGCCATCGCCCGCGACGTCGCCCGCTCGCACGGCGGAGACGTGACGCTGGGCAAATCGCCGCTAGGGGGACTGAGGGCGGTGGTTAGGCTGCCGGGGTGATCTTCGTCCCTCCCCTTTCCGGGACCGTCATCCGTGCGGCCTAACGCTCGCGGCACACCCGCTGAGGCGGCTTTCTGACCCTCGCCTTGGCGCCGGGAAGCATTAGGGACTAGCATCTGACCTCGATCCCCGTTCAGGGAGTTGACCGCCATGTTCCGCAAGACGATCGCTTTGGCGCTGCTATTTGCTCCTGGAGCCGCGCTGACGGTTCTGGCGTCTGCCCCAACATCGCACGCCCAGGTTCCGGATGTGACGGGCTCGTGCGTCTCGAACTGCGGTGGCGGCGGCGGCGTCTCGGCGGAGCGCCAGGCCCAGCTGGACCGCAACCACGCCACCCACGCCACCCATGTGCAGTGGTATAATGAAGTTGAACGACGCTGGAACGACGCCAGAAAGAAGGCCCAGGACTATCTGGACAAGGGGCAAAAGGCCCTGGCAAAGGGCGATTGTGACGCCGCCTTTAGCGACTTTCAGTCTGAAATCACCACCTTCGGCGTTGACCTGACGCCGCGCGGGGACCTTGTCGACGCCACCCTGGGCAGCAAGTACCAGAGCTTGCGGGCCATGCAGATATCCTCCGTCATGAGCGCCCAGGCGCGACTCGCGAACGCCCGGTCATCCTGCGTTCCGGCCCATCCGGTTTCGGCGCCACTGGAGTCGGTAAAACGGGCGCCGCCCGCTTTGGCGGCGCCCCTCGCGCCATCCCGGGATGTCTATATCACCACCTTTTCCGTAACCGGCGACGTCCATCTCGACATGGGCGGCGGGCGCAAGCTGTTTGGCAACAACATGGTCAATGTCCGCCTCGGTCCCGGCGCGCGGTTCATCGTCGGTCCGGGTGGAAAGGCTACGCTGGGTATGACCGATGGTTCTTCCATCCAGCTTGGACCGAACAGCGAACTGGATTTTGAAGACCTCAAGTTCCTGTCAGAGCCGGACTCCCTGGCCGTCCGCCTCACAATCGGCACCCTTCGGCTCGTCCACACGGTCCTTGTGCGCCTAGACGCCCTGCCACCCCCGCCAAAGA
>CAZJBC010000331.1:0-3244 GCA_964543805.1 uncultured Brevundimonas sp. | reverse complement strand
GCAGGATGTCATAGACATTGATCCCGGCGTTCGGCAGCACATCCAGGTGCGGAATGTTGCGCGCCGCCAAGCCGAAGTTCTTTTCGACCTCGGGGCCGGCGATGACCAGAACCTTCTTCCAGCCCAGCTTGTCGATCGACGCGCGCAGGCCGGCGGTTTTGGGATCCTTCAGCGTGGCCGAGTCGAGCACGACCAGCGTGCCGTCCTTGGCCTTGGAAGACAGGGCGTGGCGCAGGCCAAGCACGCGGATCTTCTTGGGCAGGTCAAAAGCGTGGCTGCGGACGACCGGGCCGAAAGCGCGCGAGCCGCCGACGAACTGCGGCGCACGGCGCGAACCGTGACGGGCGCCGCCGGTGCCCTTTTGCTTGTACATCTTCTTGCCGGTGCGCGAGTTTTCGTTGCGCGTCTGGACCTTGTGGGTGCCGGCGCGGCGCTTGGCCAGTTGCCAGTTCACCACGCGGGCCAGGATGTCGGCGCGGATCTCGGCAATGCCGAAAATCTCGTCGTTCAGCTCGATGGAGCCGCCCGCCTTGCCGTCCAGTTTGATGACGTCGAGTTTCATTATTCTGCGCCCTTGTCTTCAGCGGCGACTTCCGGGGCTTCAGCGGCCGGAGCCTCCGGAGCAGCGGCTTCCACCTCGGGGGCGGCTTCCATCACGGGAGCCTCTTCCGGCGCGACGGCGATGTCCTCGACGGCGATCTCTTCGGCCGGAGCCTCGGAGGCCTTGGGGGCTTCCTCGCCCTGGCGGCGGAAGGCGCCGGGAGTCGGCAGGCCGGCCGGCGGCGCCGACTTGATGGCGTCGCGGATCTTGACCCAGGTGCCTTCGGTGCCGGGAACGGCGCCGCGCAACATAATAAGGCCGCGCTCCGCATCAACGCGGAACACGGTCACATTGAGCGTGGTGCGGATTTCCTGGCCCAGGTGGCCAGCCATCTTCTTGCCTTTGAACGTACGGCCCGGATCCTGGCGCTGGCCGGTGGAGCCGAGCGAACGGTGCGAGAGCGATACGCCGTGGGTGGCGCGCAGGCCGCCGAAGTGGTGGCGCTTCATGCCGCCGGCGTAGCCCTTGCCGACGGTCAGACCAGAGACGTCGACCTTCTGGCCGGCCATGAAGTGGTCGGCGGTAATTTCAGCGCCGACGTCGATCAGAGCCGATTCCTTGATGCGGAATTCGGTCACGACGCGCTTGGGCTCGACATTCGCCTTGGCGAAGGAGCCGCGTTCGGCCTTGGTGGTATTCTTGGCTTTCTTCTCGCCGGCGCCCAACTGCAGGGCGGTGTAGCCGTCCTTGTCCTGGGTGCGCTGGCCAACGACCTTCAGGCCGTCGAGCGAAAGTATGGTGACCGGGACGTGCGTGCCTTGCTCGTCGAAGAAGCGGGTCATGCCCAGCTTCCTGGCGATGACGCCGGTGCGGTTTGCGGGGATCGTCACTGTCCTGTTCCCCCTACAGCCTGATCTCGACATCGACACCGGCCGACAGGTCGAGCTTCATCAAAGCCTCGACGGTCTGCGGAGTAGGGTCGACGATATCGAGGACGCGCTTGTGCGTGCGGATTTCGAATTGCTCGCGGCTCTTCTTGTCCACGTGCGGCGAGCGGTTGACGGTGAAGCGCTCGATGACGGTCGGCAGCGGAATCGGGCCGCGCACGGTGGCGCCCGTTCTCTTGGCCGTGTTTACGATCTCGCGTGCTGAATGGTCGAGCACGCGGTGATCGAAGGCTTTGAGCCTGATGCGGATATTCTGACGATCCATATCGCTCTTAACTTCTCCAACAGACGACGACGGTCTGCTCGCGTGTTCCCGACCATTTCAAAGACCAGTGTCGAAGGAGAAACCCCCTCCGAAAACGCAAACTACCGCATAAACAACAAGGCCCGCGCGGTACGCCGCTCGGGCCCCTACCCTATCTTCACTCCTTCCTGAGGAGCGCCTTTCGGGTCGATGTGCGGGCCGCGTCTGAGTACAAGAGACTCACAGCCGGTCCAACAGAGGCGCGGTCTATAGGCTCAAGCCCCACCTTCCGTCAAGCATGGGAACGCATTTGGACATTAAAAACCGCAGGCCCATGGCGCGTTGGGTTTGCGGCAATTTGCCGGCGTCACAATTATGTCCGACTGTTGCGCACGAAACACATGCATTCTAGTCTTAAATCGGTATGATCTCGCAGCTATACGTTTCAAGCCCGGTCAACCGGCAACAGGGGAACTATCCATGAAGCTATATCACTTTGCGTCCGCCGCGGCGTCCGTGCTTATCGTCGCCATCGCCGCGCCGGCCTTTGCGCAAACGGGCTATGTCGATGTCTGGGGCGGTTCCAACCGCGTGCACAAGGACCTGAAAAGTGTCAATGACGACGCCATTAATGGCGCCGTCGTCTTCCCAACGGGTCCGGTCGAGATTCAGCTTGAAGGGTCTTATGTCAACACCGGCCGCCCCAGTGTGACTTTGGCGAACGCCAACCCGGGCAATGTCTCCTTTGGAAAGCAGACCCTGGGCGCCGCCAGCGTTGTGAAGCGCAATGACAAGTGGGCCTACGGCGCGACCGTGGCCGGCGGTCAGATCGGCGACGTCGACTTCAACCACGCCGACACTTCCACGGGCGCCCTGAAGGAAACCATCGGCAACATCACCGAAGTCGAAGGCGGCCTGTTCGCCTCGGCCTTCGGCGACAAGTGGGTGGGCGACGCCCGGGCGAATTACGGCGTGATCACGGCCGGCACCTACCGCACCGGCTTTGGCCCCTATCACAACACCAACCTGACGCTCCACTATGTGGATGCCTCGCTGGGCGGCGCCTTCTTCATCACCGACAATTCGGCGGTGACCCTGGGCTTCGACTACAAGGATCTGTCCAACGCCGACGTCATCATGGCCGGCAACATTGGCTTCGAGTGGAAGGCCTCCAAGTCGCCGATCGGCGCCATCGCCAATGCGACGTTCAACCGCTACGGCAACGCCATCTCGGCCGGCCTGGTGGTTCACTTCGGAACGGGCTCGCTGATTGAAGAAGCCAAGAAGGGCCCCGTCGCTGTCGACCTGACCCAGCTGCAATCCTTCCAGAACCTCTTCGTTCACGACCAGTAAGGTCGGGGCGCCCACCGGGCGCTTACAAAGCAACCGAATTTGGGCTCCGGTGTTCTCACCGGAGCCCTTTTTCTTTGCGGCCCGTCATGCCAGATTCCCGACACAAAAAAGGCCCCGGACGTTCGCCCGGGGCCTCCTTCGTTGGACAGGTTCAGGTCG
>CAZJBC010000330.1:0-3246 GCA_964543805.1 uncultured Brevundimonas sp. | reverse complement strand
TCGGCGCCGACGACTACCTGCCCAAGCCCTGCAATCCGCGCGAGCTGCTGGCCCGCATCCGCGCCGTCCTGCGCCGCCGCCGCGAGCCACGCGGCGCCGAGGAAGGCATCGGCGCAACCTGCGAATTCGCCGGTTGGAAACTGGATCTGGTCCGCCGCGAACTGCGCACGCCGGAAGGCGTTGCGGTGAACCTGTCGAGCGGCGAGTTTTCGCTGCTGCGCGTGTTTGTCGAGCGCCCGCAACGGGTGCTGACCCGCGACCAGCTGCTGGACTTTGCTCGTGGTCCCGACACGGAGGCCTATGACCGGGCCATCGACGTGCAGATCAGCCGCCTGCGCAAGAAGCTTGAAGACGGCCCCGGCGGTCAGGAACTGATCCGCACGATCCGCAACGAAGGCTATATGTTTACGGCCAAGGTGACCCGGAAGTGATCTTCAAACGCGGACGCGGGGCGGTCGATGCTTCCCTGTTCGTCCAGGTGCTGGCCCTGATGGCCGGCGCCCTGATTGTCGCCCAGGCGACCAATCTGATGGTGCTCTATTATGGCCCGCCGCCCCAGCCGGAAACTCACGGCCTGAGCGAGATCGTCCGCGCCTACATGGGCCAGCCGTCCGCTGACGGCTCGCACGGCCTGGTCACCGCCAACGTCAAGGAATCGCCCGTCCCCGCCCCGCCCCAGAACCGCGCGCCGGGCGGCCGTGACCTGAGGCGCGGTCTGTCCGAGCGGATCGTTGCCGCCAAGGGGCCGACAATTGATCCTTCCGAGATCCGCATCCAGGATTCGATTCGCCGCTGGTACCGCGACGTCACCCGCGTTGGCCGCGGCCAGTTCCCGACCTTCAACCCAGCCGACCCCCAGGTCATTGCGCCCTTTATCGTATCATTCCATCAGCCGGATGGGACATGGCGCGTGGTCGAAACGCCCCCGGGTTTCCGGCTGGATCCGTGGCAGGAGCGAACGCTGCTGACCTTTGCGATCACTTTCCTGGTCGTCCTCGTCGCCGCCTATCTGTTCACCCGTCGCCTGACCGCGCCGTTCACCAAACTGGCCGAGAGCGCCGAGCGTCTGGGTCGCGACCCGGGCGCCCCGCCCCTGGGCATCTCCGGCCCCCGCGAAGCGCGTGCGGCCTCCCATGCCTTCAACAACATGCAGGAGCGCCTGCGCCGCTACGTTGAGGACCGCACGGCCATGATCGGCGCCATCGCCCACGACCTGCGCACGCCGCTCACACGTCTTCGGTTCCGCATCGAAAGCCTGCCGGACGATCAGAAGGCCAAGATGTCGTCCGACCTGGACCAGATGGAGGCCATGCTGTCGGCCACCATGTCCTTCGTGCGCGACGCGACCCAGGCGGCCAAACGCACCAAGCTGGAACTGTCGTCGGTGCTGGAAAGCCTGGTCGATGAGATGACCGACACCGGCTCGGAAGTCACCATGGAGCGGTCGGACAAGGTGATTGTTGAAGGCGATCCCGTCGCCCTGAAGCGGCTATTCAGCAACCTTCTGGAAAATGCGGTCAAGTACGGCAAGCGGGCCCGCGTGCGCGTCTTCCGCGATGGCGATCACGCGACGGTCGAGGTGGAAGACGACGGACCGGGCGTGCCGCCAGCTGATCTTGAGCGGGTGTTCGAGCCCTTCTTCCGCCGCGAGCCTTCTCGTAACCGCGACACCGGCGGCATCGGCCTGGGCCTGGCCGTGGTGCGCACTGTCGCCCGCGCCCACGGCGGGGATGCGGAACTGATCAATCGCGAAGGCGGGGGTTTGACGGCCCGGGTGAGTTTGCCGATCTGACGACGGCGAGGCTATTCCGCCGCTGCCGGAATGATCGTCACGCTCTCGCCGCAGCCGCAGGCGTCGGTCTGGTTGGGGTTTCGGAACACGAACTTCGACGCCAGTTTCGTGGTCTCGTAGTCGATCACGCTGCCGACCAGGAACAGCACGGCCTTGGGCTCGATCAGGATGGTGACGCCCTTGTCCTCGACCACTTCGTCCAGCGGTCCGCGGTCGGCGGCGTATTCCAGGGTGTATTCCTGCCCGGCGCAGCCGCCGTTCTTCACGCCGACGCGAAGACCTGCGTAGGGCTTTTCGGCGCGATCCATGATTTCGGAAACGCGATGCGCCGCCGCATCCGTCAGGGTGACGACCTTGGGGCGCTCGCGGCGCGGGCGGGTGGTGACGATTTTATCCATCAGAACATATTCAATTGCAGCTTGGCCTCGTCGGACATCATCGACTGATCCCATGGAGGATCAAAGGTGAGGTTGACGGTGGCCGACTTCAAGCCCTCGACCTTGAGGGCCGCATCGCGCACCCAGTCCGGCATCTCGCCGGCCACGGGACAGCCAGGCGCCGTCAGGGTCATGTCGATGACCACGTCGCGGTCGTCCGAGATATCGACCTTGTAGATCAAACCGAGCTCATAGATGTCGACCGGGATTTCCGGGTCGAACACCGTCTTGAACTGTTCGATCAGCTCATCGGTCATCCGGTTGAGCTCGTCAGCCGGAATGGCGCTTGCCGGCGCGGGGGTGCTTGAATCGTCCATCAGCTAAAAAACGTCCGTGCCTTTGCGAGAGCATCGGTGAAGGCGTCAGCCTCCTCCAGGGTGTTATATAGGGCGAAAGAGGCGCGCGCGCTCGATGTTGCGCCGAAACGGCGCATCAGGGGCTCGGCGCAGTGGGTTCCGGCGCGCACGGCGACGCCGTAACGGTCGAGGATCTGAGCGATGTCGTGGGCGTGGGCGCCTTCGACATTGAAGGCGAAGATGGCGCCCTTGCCTGGCGCGGTTCCGTAGACCTTCAGCCAGTTGGCGCCGTCCAGCCGTTCCTCGACCCGGGCCAGCAGGCTATGTTCGTGGGCGGCGATGGCGTCCCGGTCGAGCGTCTCCAACCACTCGATCGCCGCGCCCAGGCCGATGGCTTCGACGATGGGCGGCGTGCCGGCTTCGAAGCGGTGGGGCGGCTCGGCGTAGGTTATGGCGTCGAGCGTTACGGTCCCGATCATCTCGCCGCCGCCCTGGTAGGGGCGAAGCGCGGCCAGCCGCTCGGCCTTGCCATAGAGCACGCCAATGCCGGTCGGGCCGTACAGCTTGTGGCCGGAGAAGGCGTAGAAGTCGGCGTCCAGCGCCTGGACGTCTACCGCCAGGTGCACCGCCCCTTGCGCGCCATCGACCAGCACGGCGGCGCCGGCGGCATGGGCCAGCTCGATGATCGGGGCCAGCGGATTTGTGGTGCCCAGCACATTGG
>CAZJBC010000329.1:0-3252 GCA_964543805.1 uncultured Brevundimonas sp. | reverse complement strand
CAATCTCGACTAGGGACCGCCGGGCTGGCAATCTGGGACGGTGAGCACGCTCTTTCGCTTCTCGAACGCGGTTGAACGCGATCCGGCCGTCGAAGCCTGGTTCTCCAGGACTGACGATGCGCTGCGTCTGATGGCCCGGCCCTGGTTTGAACAGATGCGAAGCTGCGGAGACGATGTGCGCGAGTTGCTGCACGACGGTTGTCCGACCGCCTGCGTCGAGGACGCCGCCTTCGCCTACGTCAACGCCTTCGCCCGGCACGTGAATGTCGGCTTCTTCCAGGGCGCCAGCCTGCCGGACCCCGCCGAACTGCTCGAGGGGAGCGGCCTTCGCATGCGTCACGTCAAGCTGCGCTGGGGGCAGCCCGTCAAGGAAGCAGCCTTGAGCGCCCTGATCGCGGCGGCCTGTCAGGACATGCGCGCGCGCCTGCGGGCCGGCGAATAGGGCCTAGGCGCCGGCAGGCCCCTTCGCGAACAGCTGCAGCACGATCCCGCTGGAGGTCGCCACGTTGAGGCTGTCCATCTTTCCGGCCATGGGAATGCGCACGCTGGTCGCCCGCGCCAGCACCTTTTCGGGCAGACCGGAGCCTTCGGCGCCGAACAGCACAGCCGCCCGCGCCGGCCTCTGCAACTCATCCAGAGCCAGCTTGCCGCCGGGAGACAGGGCGAACACCTTGAACCCCGCCTGCTCCAGCTGCGCCACGGCATCTTCGTCCGCCGTCGCCCAGGCGAAAGGCGTCGCCAGGCATGCGCCGACCGAAACGCGGATCGCCTTGCGGTAAAAAGGATCGCAGCAGTCTGACGCCAGGATCACCGCATTGGCGCCGAAGGCGGCGGCGTTGCGAAAGATGCCGCCCATGTTGTCGTGGTTGCCTATCCCGAACAAACCAACGACCAGGGCCTGTTCCGGCAAGGACGCCAGCAGGTCGGCCACGCTGGGCCGCGCGATCGGCGCGCCCAGGGCCAGGATGCCGCGATGCAGGTGAAAGCCGGCGATGGCGTCAAGCACCTCCTGACCCGCCGTATAGACCGGAACCGTCACCGGCGCCCTGGCCAGAAGCGGCGCAAGGCTCTCGGCCCGGCTTTCGGCGATCAGGATCAGCGCCGGCCGGCACAGGGGCGAGTCCAGCAAGACCCGCAGCACCACCTCGCCCTCCGCAATGAAAAGGCCCTCGCGGCCCACCAGGTCGCGTTCGCGCACATTGCGGAACGCGGCGATGCGCAGGTCGTCGGGATCGTCGATGTGAACAGGCATGCTGATGGGGCCGTTAGAGCGCATTCCGAAAAGTGGGAACCGGTTTTCGGATCAAATGCGCGAAAAAACTAATATCCGCAGGAGAATTCCGGGGGATACATTCACACCGCAACCTTCGCATAGGCGGGAATCTCGCCTACATAGCAGCCATGTCTTCATCCGCCCCACGCCTTGTTCGCTGCGCCATCGTCGGCGCTGGTCCCGCCGGCTATACCGCCGCCGTCTACGCCGCCCGCGCCATGCTGGCGCCGGTGCTGATCGCCGGCCTGCAGCCGGGCGGCCAGCTGATGATCACCACTGATGTCGAGAACTATCCCGGCTTCGCCGACGTCATCCAGGGGCCCTGGCTGATGGAGCAGATGCGCGCCCAGGCCGAGCATGTGGGTACGGAAATCCTTGAGGACATCGTCACCAGGATCGACCTGTCCGCCCGCCCCTTCCGCCTGACGCTCGACAGCGGCGGCGAAATGCTGGCCGAATCCGTGATCATCGCCACAGGGGCCCAGGCTAAATGGCTGGGCCTGCCGTCCGAGGCCGCGTTCCAGGGCTATGGCGTCTCGGCCTGCGCCACCTGCGACGGGTTTTTCTATCGCGGCAAGGAAGTGCTGGTCATCGGCGGCGGCAACACCGCGGTCGAGGAAGCCCTGTACCTGACCAACCACGCCACCAGGGTCACCCTGATCCACCGCCGCGACGAACTGCGCGCCGAACGCATCCTGCAGGAGCGCCTGTTCGCCCACCCCAAGATCTCGGTGATCTGGAACACCGCCATTGAGGAAATTGTCGGCAGCCAGACCCCACCCGGCGTCACCGGCGCACGGCTGAAGAACGTCGTGACCGGCGAGACCAGCGAGATTTCCGCCGACGGCGTCTTCATCGCCATCGGGCACGCCCCGGCTTCGGACCTGTTCAAGGGCCAACTGGAGATGAGCGACAGCGGCTATCTGCACGTCAAGCCGGGGACGACCGCCACCGCCGTCCCGGGCGTCTTCGCCGCCGGCGACGTCACCGACGACATCTACCGCCAGGCGGTCACCGCCGCCGGCATGGGCTGCATGGCCGCGCTCGAAGCCGTCCGCTTCCTGGCCGAACAGGACCACGCCGCCGCCGGCCATCCGATCACCCACCAGCAGGCCGAGAAGATCGGCGTCTGGTAGGATTTCTTCGCCGTAGCGTGGGGACGGTCGCTCGAAGCGAAGCGGACGGCTGCTTCTGACTCATCTGGAACTTTGGGAGAGTCTGCTTTCTGTCAGCGATGATCCGCCGCTGCGTTTGCGGGTATGCGCGGACAAGCTTGGCGAGGCCTAAGCCTGGCCGATTAGAAGCCCAACTTCGCCGTCTATCGCATGCCCGGCATGACCGGCCTTAGACTGGCTTCCCCTTGGCCGGCGTGCGGTTCTCCTTTTTGTGGGTCTCGCTCAGCACCAGCACCGACAGGAAGGATATCGCGCACATCACGGCCATATAGACCGAGACCGCCATGGCGGTGTGGTAGCGCGTCATCAGGGCCACTGCGATGAGCGACGAGAAGCCGCCGCCGCAGATCGCCCCGAGCTGATAGCCCAGCGAGGCGCCGGAATAGCGGAACTCGGTGTCGAACATCTCGGTCATCATCGCCGCCGTCAGGCCGTACATGATGCTGTTGGCGATCAGGCCGACGGCCAGGGCCAGAACAGCGGCCGGAAACTGGCCGAGGTTGAGCAGCATGAAGAACGGCCACGCCCACACCAGTTGCATTACCGCCCCGGTCAGGAAAATCCCCCGCCGGCCGAACCGGTCGGACAGAGACGCGGTGATCGGCAGGATCGGCGCGGATATCAGGCTGCCCAGCATGATCGCCCACAGGATCGTCGTCTTGGCCAGGTGCAGCTGACCGGTCCAATAGGCCACCGAATAGGTGATCATAATGTAGAAGGTGCCGTTGCCGGCGATGAACGAGCCGGCGGCCAGGAGGATCTTCACCGGATGTTTGGCGATAACCGAAAAGACGGGCGAGACGG
>CAZJBC010000328.1:0-3263 GCA_964543805.1 uncultured Brevundimonas sp. | reverse complement strand
GGCCGGTCGCGGCGGCGGCGCGGGACGTGGCGGCGGCGGGGCTGCGGGTCGCGGCGGCGGCGGAGGCGGAGGCGGCGGCGGTGCGCTGGACAATCCCGAGAGCCGCCCGCTGGCCGAACGCTGCATCATCTCGTTCGGGCGCAACGCCGGCCCGCCGATGTTGCCTAACGGCTTTTACAACAACAATTACAGCATCGTGCAGGGCAAGGATTCCATCGCCATCTGGGTCGAGCTGGTGCACGACGTGCGCGTGATCCGCCTGAACGCCAAGCACCGCACTGACGGCGTGCGGCCCTGGTACGGCGATTCCATCGGTCACTTCGAAGGCGACACCCTGGTGGTGGAGACCACCAACATTCCGCAGTCCCTGGCCTATAACGGCAGCTGGCAGAACCTGACGGTGACCGAGCGGTTCACCCGCGCCTCGCGCACGCGCATGCTCTATCAGTACACCATTCACGACCCGACCATGTGGGATGCGGACTGGGGCGGCGAATACGAGTTCGACGCCCTGCCCAGGGGCGAAGCGGTCTATGAATACGCCTGCCACGAGGGCAACTACGCCCTTGGCGACGTCCTGGCCGGCGCCCGCGCCGAGGACGCGGCGGCCAAGACCAGCGCGCAAAGGTAGTCCGGCAGTTAATGTGTCCCGGTTCTCCGGGTGCGGAATCAGCCTAAAGCCCTATCCCAGCAGCCGGCGACTTCGGACGGGAGACTTGCGACATGCTGATCCTGGCCGGCCTGGGCAATCCCGAGGCGCAGTACAAGTCCAACCGCCACAACATCGGCTTCATGGCCATGGACGCCATCGCCCGCCGCTGGGGATTTGCGCCTGGCAAGAAACGGTTCCAGTCACTGACCGCCGAGGGCTCAATCGAGACGCCCGCCGGCCCTGTTCGCGCCCTGCTGATGAAGCCGCAGACCTTTTACAACGGCTCGGGCCAGGCAGTGGGCGAGGCGGTGAAGTTCTTCAAGCTGACCCCGGCCGACGTGGTAGTCTTTCACGACGAGATCGACCTGGCGCCCGGGCGGCTGCGCATGAAGGCCGGCGGCGGCGCGGCGGGCAACAACGGCGTGCGCTCGATCACCGCCCACGTGGGCGATGCCTTCCGGCGCGCGCGACTGGGCGTCGGCCATCCCGGCGACAAGGCCATGGTCCAGCACTATGTGCTCAGCGACTTCTACAAGGACGAGCAGGACTGGGTGGCCGCCTTGCTGGCCGCCATCGCCGAGGCCGCGCCGTTTCTGGCGGCCGGCGACGACGAACGATTCCAGGCCGAGGTCATGCGCCTGGCGCCTGCGGAAAAGGCCGACCCAAAAAAGCGCGGGGCCTAGCGCGCCGGCCAGAAGGCCGGGGCGGACGGCGGACGCTGGGTGGTCGGGGTGCGGGCGTCCGCCGTCCTTTCCCGCCGCTCGCTGACCAGCGCCGCCAGGAACATGACCGACAGAAGCACAAGGGTGACGACCAGGGATTTCACAAGGCCCGGCAGTTCAGACGCTGGGGCCCGGGGATGGTCGGGCGCAAATTCGATTTCTGCATCACGCATCGGTTCAACCCATTGGCGGCGCGCCGAGACAGACACGGTCGCGATGGGGGATGTGTGCGCCCAACCGCCGTAAGGTTTCGATAGGGTCCGGCCGGCTTGGGCATAAGGACGGCGTAAGGACGATCAACCGCCCCGGGCGCGCCGGCGCCGCTCGCCCCCTTGAAGAAGAGGCAAGAGGGATAATAGGTTGGGCGCGGGGGGCCGCCAAATGCCGATAATTCTGCTGTCGCTGACCTTTTCGGTCCTGATGTGCGTGCATGCGGTGCGCACCGGCCGCGAGCTCTACTGGCTGATGATCATCATGATCCTCGAGCCGGTGGGCGGGCTGATCTATTTCATCACCCAGTTCGTGCCCGACGTCATGGGCGGCGCCGGCGCCCGGCGGCTGAAGGAGACGGCCCGGCATACGCTGGATCCCACCCGCGACTACCGAGCCGCCAAGGCTGCCTGCGATGACACCCCCACGGCCGGCAACCGCATGCGCCTGGCAGCCGCAGCCTTCGCCCTGGACCGCTATGACGAGGCTGAGCAGCTGTATCGCGAGGCCGCCCAGGGCATCCACGAGGACGACACCGCCCTTCTGCTCGGCCGCGCCCAGGCGCTGGTCGAACTGGGCCGTAACGCCGAGGCGCTGGAGGTTCTGAACCGGCTGGGCGCGCTGGGCGACAAGGGCCGCACGCCTCAGGCGGCGCTGGCCATGGCCCGGGCCCAGCACGCGCTTGGCCACATCGCCGAGGCCGACACCGCCTTTGCCTGGGCCGCCCAGCGCATGCCGGGCCTGGAAGCCTCGTCCCGTTATGCGATCTTCCTGCACGAGGTGGGACGCGAGGGCGAAGCGCGCGAAATGCTGGCCGACCTGGACAAGCGCGTGGCCAAGGCCACCAGTCATTTCCGCAAGGAAGCGCGTTACTGGCGCGATTTCGCGGTCGAGGCGATCGGACGATAACCGGGCGCCGGTGGATCGGAGCTACGCACCGGGGACTGCCGTTGCCCGGTGATTAAGCGGCTTCTCTCGCGAAGACAGCTACCGCCGCAGCTTCGGTTGAACGCAAACCGGGGGGATGGCGTTCCGCCTTTCAGAACCGATCAAAGAACAGGCCGCCCCGTGGGGCATCAAGGGGGACGGGAGCCCCACGGGGCAGGCGCGACGCGTCGATTGGCAAACGGGCAGCCGCATATCGCGCGCCGACCTGACCGTGACAGTCGCCAGGGTCAGACTTGCGGTTCGCGAGGCACCACGGCGGCGTCGGTCGGGGGGAACGACGGCGCCATCGCTAGTCGGTGCTATGGGTCTGGAAGTGATTCCTCGCACGTAGCCTCCAGCCACAAGGCGGGAGCGCACGGGATGTGTCTCTCAGCCACCGACGCCGGAATACTGTCGATGATGTTTTCATATGAATGCGCAAATTGTGCATGAGTCGAGTCATATTATGCTTGGCTATGACAATTGGCCGCAATCAAGTATAATTGCGTGCAATCCAATAATTCACACAGCGAATAAATCACAATATTTTGCGCAATTGGGGCCAGCGACATAGCGTGCTATGACGAATATGAGCCCATGGCCCAGACCCGCACGCTGACATCAGATGAAATACAGGAAATTGGTGAGACTCTTTACCGGAAGTCATGGCAGGGCGGCATGGCCAAGGCGCTGGGCGTGCCGCGGCAGTCGGTCAGTTACTATCTGAAGACCGGCGGCGCCACCCGCACCCA
>CAZJBC010000327.1:0-3269 GCA_964543805.1 uncultured Brevundimonas sp. | reverse complement strand
GCCCGAGGCGCCGGAAATTCCGACAATCAGCCTTGGCGGTGACATCTGCCTGACCCTGGTAGCCCGATTGCTGGACAATCATGTTTACGTGTCCGAAGCGCAAGCCAATGTGAAATGACATCCGCCGGAATCGGGAGTCTAGTTGCCGACATATGAAGCAAGCATGGAGCGACAAACTATGGCGATCGAAGCCCGTATCCGTGAACTCCGTCACCGTCACCGCGATCTCGACAAGAACATCGAAGATGCGACCCGGCTTCCGGCGTTTGACGACCTTCAGCTTCGACAGATGAAACGCCAGAAATTGCGCATCAAGGAACAGCTTGAAGCCCTGGGCGGCCAGCCGCACTAGGGATTCCGGATTCCCTCCCCGTCATGGGGAGGGAAATTGGACGATTCTACGGAACTTCGTTTTCCGGCAGGCTGGCGACCTGGCTGGCGTCGAGTTTGCGCATGCCGTTGATGGCGCACATGCGCGGCGGTCCGATTTCACTCAGGGCGACCAGGGTCGCGTCAGCGCCGGTGCAGACAAAGTCGGTCGCGCCGTTTGACTGCAGCTTGATCCGCGAGGCGGTCTTGGCTTCCGGGCATGGGCCGACAAATTCCATCTGGTAGACGTCGCGGGTCTTGATCCGCAGATTGACGCCTTCGTGGCCGTTGATCATCGCTGGGCTGTAGCCCTCGACATCACGGATGTGGAAGCAGTTCTGGGCGCTGGCCGAGGTGTTGGGCGTGAACTTCGGGTCGGTCGAGGCCGCGCCCGACATGACCAGGACGGCGCCCATGCCGGCGACGATCGCGCATTTCTTCAGAATGGAGGACATGGTCCTTCCTCTCGAGCACGTTGCAAATATTGCAGGATGGTAACTACCGATTGCGCCCATAGTTTGTCAAAGCCTTCGCGGATCGACAAGGCCCGCCGCCTCCAGGGCCAGGGGCGAGGGCGCGCCAAGAGCCAGGGCGGCGATGTGCTCGGCCAGCAGGGGGGCTGTGCAAAATCCGCGCGAGCCAAGCCCCGCCAGGACAAACAGGCCCGGCGCCAGAGCTCCGGCGGCCGGCATCTGGTCAGGTGTGGCGGCGCGAACGGCGGCGCGGCCTTGCACGTCTTGTACGATAATTCGCGCCGCCAGCCGGGGGTGAATCGCTCTCAGGCCCCAAAGATTGCGCTCATGATCCTCAGGCGAGGTCTCCAGCGAAACATCGTCGCGATCATGGGTGGCGCCGAACAGCACGCCGTCGCGGGTGGGTATCGCATAGCCGCTGAAACTGGCGGCCCGGGGCGCATCGGCAAGCGGCGTCCAGCTGGCCTGGCCGCGAACGGCCATCAGGTTGAGCGACGGCGCCAGGGATGCGGCGCCCCAGCCGGCGGCGATGATGACGACGTCGGCCAGGACAGGATCAGCGCCCGCTCTGTGCGCCCGCCAACCCCCCGCGTGGGGCTCAAGACCGGTGACAGCCCCGCAGGTTGTGCCGCCCTGCAGCCACGCCGAGACGACCAGCGTGGGATCAATGACGCGCGCGCCGCGCACGAGCAGCCCGCCGGGCCCTGGCGGCTCGTCCAGCCAGGCGGCGGTCTGTGAAGGATTGGTGCGCGCCAGATCGCCGGGCTCGAAGCAATCCTGTCCCGCGACCGCGTCGAGGCGGCGCGGATCGCGCGGTTCGGCTTCGACCTGCAGGGCGCCGCGGGCGATTACCGCTCCAGGAAGGGCGTCATAGAGCTGAACCGCGCGGGAAAACGCCGCCCCATAGAAACGGGCCCTGGCGTTGCCCGAGGCGTCCATGCCCGGCATGACCAGGGCCGCCGGATTGCCGGAGGCGGCGGAACCCGGACCGGCCAGGACTCGCACCGTCACGCCCAGAGCCCCGAAGGCGCGGCGCAGGGCGGCCCCGGCGATGCCGCCGCCAATTATCAGGACCGAGGGCGGCGCGGCCTCTGCGGCCGTCTCGCCCGAACCGCGCGCTTCAAGCCGTTCCCGCTTGCGGCCAAAGCCGGGTTTGCGCTCAATCGTAAAGCCACGCGTTTCCAGACCTCGCCGCACGGCGCCGGCGACCGTGAAGGTGGCGATACGGGCGTCAGGCGCGGAGCGGGCGGCCACGAGGTCCAGCACCTCGTCGCGCCACATGGCCGGGTTCGAGGCGGGCGAAAACCCGTCCAGGAACCAGGCGTCGGCCGATCCCTGCCACTGGCTCAACGCCTCGCCCGCTTCCATCACCGCCAGATCGAAGGTTGCGTCAAACTGCGGCAGATCGATGCGGTGAAAGCCCCGGCGCAGGCCCGGCCAGGCGTCGAGCAGCGCGGCGGCGGCGGGCGCAATCTCGGGATAGTGTCCCAGCACCCTGGCGGCGTCTTCCCGGGCCATGGGGTGGGCCTCAATGCTGAACACATGCAGGCGGCCGGACCTGGGCCGCGTGCGCGCCCACAGGTCCAGCAGGGCGGCGATGTTCAGTCCGGAGCCGAAGCCCAGTTCGCCGACCACGAACCGGCCCCGCCCGGCCCAGGCCTGCGGCAGATTACACCCTTCAAGAAACACCGCCCGCGACTCTGCCAGGCCGCCTTCCCTGGAGAAGTAGATATCGCCGTAAAGGCTCGAGCGCAGGACCCCGTCTTGCCACAGGACCGGTGAAGAGGGCGTCTCGCCTTGCATCGGGCCCGGATCCGCCTGCGGCTATTTCGTGGGCGGCGGGGTGGCGGCGGGCGCGGTGGCCGCAACCGCGGGATCGGTGGTCGCGGCGCCTTCCGCGGCGGCGACGCTGCCGGTGGTGGGCTGGCCGGTAACCGGCGGCGCCGAGGTTGCCGGGCTCGTGGAGGCGCCTGTCGCGGGCGTATCTTTGGCCGCGCCAGCCGCCGGCTTGTTGCAGCCGGCCAGCGACAGGGCGGTCAGGGCCAGCGATGCGGCGATGAGGGTGCGGGACATCAGACGATTCTCCGAGGGATTGGCGACGTTTGAGCATAGCCCAAAAAAGAAAAGGCCGCCCGGAGGCGGCCTTTCCCAGTCTTTCCTTGCGGAAAAAGACTACTTCTTTTCCGGAGCGGCCGGAGCGGCCGGGGTCGTCGTCGTGGTGGTGGTGGTCGGCGTGGTCGTGGTCATCGTGCCCGAAGCGGTCGGGGCGGCCGAGGCGTCCGGAGCCGGGGTGGCGGCCGGAGCGGCCGCGGGCGGGGTGGCGTCGGCGGCGGGCTTGCTGCAGCCGATGACGGTCAGAGTGGCCAGCGCGGCGCCGGCGACGAGGATTTTGCGGATCATGATGGTGGTCCCCTGAATGATCATTGA
>CAZJBC010000326.1:0-3291 GCA_964543805.1 uncultured Brevundimonas sp. | reverse complement strand
TGGCGATGCGCGCGGCCTTGGCCTTGGCGTCGGCGTCCGCTTCCTTGATGCCGAGAGCGATCTTCTGGTTCGGCCAGATCACGCCCCAGACGTTCAGGAACATGATCGTCGCCAGCCACATGCCGATGCCGATGAAGGTGTCCTTCGGCACGTTGCCCCAGCCTTCCTTGAAGCCCAGGGTGATGGCGTCCAGGAAATAGCCGCGGTGAATGGCCAGGCCGACGCCCAGGACCCAGGTCGCCAGCGCCGCCCAGCGGAACCAGAACAGGGCTTCGGGCGCGATATATTTCGACACCGCCGGCTTCAGCTCGGCCGGTACGTTCGGCATGACGCGGATCTGGACGAAGTTGAAATAGTAAAGAAGGCCGATCCACAGGATGCCGGCGAACACGTGCGCCCAGCGCAGGACCGCTTCACCGAAGGCCGGCAAATTGTGGAGCTCCACCGCCTGATGGTAGTAACCGCCGATCATGATCAGCGCGAGCACCACGCTGACGATCATCGTGTTGCGAAAATTGGCCAGTAAACCGGACACAGCAGCCTCCCTCTTGGCAGAATCCCGGCGGGGAGATTGCGCCGCCGAAGTGCGCCTCGCAAGTCCTCAAAAGGTCTGGCGCGGCGTCATCGGCTTGAGGGGAACCGCTTCTTCGTCGTTGCGCCGCACGCCCCACAACAAAATGACCGGCAGGGCGACATAGATCGACGAATAGGTGCCCAGCACGATGCCCATGACCATGGTCAGGATCATCGGAAACAACGCCGGCCCGCCCAGGAACAGCATGCCGGCCAGGGCCAGCAGCGCGGTGGTGCCGGTGATCAGGGTGCGAGACAACCGCTCGTTTTCCGAAAGGTTGATGACGTCGCGCAGGGACGTGCGTTTGTATTTGCGCAGGTTTTCGCGCAACCGGTCAAAGGTGATGACTTTTTCGTTCATCGAATAGCCGATGACGGTGAGCAGGGCCGGCACCGAGACCAGCGAAAATTCGATGTGAAAGAAGCTGAGCATTCCCAGCGTCAGGAACACGTCGTGGAAAATGGCGATGACCGCGCCGAAGCCGAACTGCAGCTGAAACCGGAACCAGATGTAAAGCAGCATCAGCCCCACCGCGGCGGCCAGGGCCAGCATGCCCTTGCTGAACAACTCGCCCGAGACCTTGGCGCTGATCGCCTCGGTGTCCTTGAAGTGCATGTCGGGATATTTGGCGGCCAGCTGCTGCTTGATGTGGTCGGCGGCGATACTGGCGTTCGCGCCCTTTATCGACTGAAAGCGCAGCTGAGCGGCATGCGGATCGCTGAAGATCTGCACGTGCGGGTCGTGCGCGCCCATCTGAGCCAGATCGCTGGTCAGGCGGGCGTCGCCCAGGGGCGTGCCCATGACGATGTCGATCTTGGTGCCGCCCTGGAAATCGGTGCCAAAATTCAGCCCCTTGACCCCCAGCGACACGCCGCTGGCGATGATCAGCAGGATCGACAGTACCGCCGCGAAAGGCGCCAGCTTCACAAAGTCGAAGCTGAAGTGATGGGGCATGTTGCGGATCAGGGGCCAACGCATGGTCTATGTCCTAGATCGGAAGCTGTTTGGGCTTGGCGGCGCGGAACCACCAGCCGAGGAGAACCTGGCTGACCAGCATGGCGGTGAACACCGAGGTGACCACCCCGACGGACAGGGTCCAGGCAAAGCCCTTCACGGGCCCCGATCCGGCGACCATGAACATGATCACGCCCGAGATCAGGGTGGTGACGTTGGCGTCCAGGATCGAGACGCTGGCCCGCTTGAAGCCGGTCTCCATGGCCATCAGCGGCGTCTGACCGGCGCGTTCCTCATCGCGGATCCGCTCATAGATCAGCACGTTGGCGTCAACCGCCACGGCCAGCGTCAGGATCAGGCCGGCGATGCCGGGCAAGGTCAGGGCCGCCTGGTTCACCGACAGAATGGCGACCATCATGACCAGGTTGAGCAGCAAGCCGATGACGGAAATGCCCCCGAACAGGAAGCCGTAGGACAGCAGCATGAACACGACGATGGCGGCAAAGCCGATGACCGTCGAAATCTCGCCGGCCCTGACCGCATCCTGACCAAGCTCGGCGGTCGTCGTGCGCTCGTCTTCGATGGTCAGTTTCGCCGGCAGGGCGCCCGCCTTGATCTTGTTGGCAAGGTCCGACGCCGAGTCAGCGGTGAAGTTGCCCTCGATGTAGCCGGAGCCTCCGGTTATGGCGGACAGGATGTTGGGCGCCGAGATCACCTTGTTGTCGAGGACCACGGCAAAGCGCTTGCCGATATTCTGGGAGGTGATTTGGCCGAACAGGTGCGCGCCGACACTGTTGAAGCGGAAGTCCACCACCGGCTGGCCCTTGTCGCTGTAGCCAAGTTGCGCGTTGGTCATCATCTCGCCGCCAACGACCACGCGCCGGCGAACGGCGATCGGTCTGGACGGATCTTCTTCCTGGGGCAGAAGAATGGTGCCCGGCGGCAGTATTCCGCTGGCGATGTCCTGTGGGGTGACCGTTTCATCGACCATCTGGAAGGTCAGGTGGGCGGGCTGACCGATCTCGTCGCGCATCTTCTCGGCGTTGGTGTCGCCGGGCGCCTGCAGGACGATGCGGTCTACGCCTTCCCTGGTAATCGAAATTTCGCGGGTGCCGTCCGGATCGACGCGCCTGCGGATGATCTCGATGGACCGGGCCACGGCGTCACTGGCTTCCGCCGCCAGGGCTTCGGGCCGATAGGTGGCGACCACCTGATTGTTACCCCGCCGCGTCACGGTCAGATCGGGGCCACGGGTCTGCCCCGCCGTGGGCCGCACGGCGTCAGAGACAACCTTGAAGGCCGCCTCAAGCTGCCCCGGATCGTTAGTCGTCACGGTGATGGTGTCGCCCGAGACGGTCGGAGCGCCGCCGCTTACCAGAGCGGTCTGAAGATTGGCGCCGATGTCTTCCGCAAGGTTGGTCAGTCGATCTTTCTTAAGCTGAGCGACATCGACCGAAATCTCGAGATAGGACCCGCCGCGCAGATCCAGGCCCAACTTAAGCTGCTTGGCGGGAACCCACTTTGGCAGAGTGTCGAGAGTCTTCTGGGGAAATAGGTTGGGCAGGGAAAACAGGATTCCCAACACCGCGGCGAGCGCGACGAGCGTAACCTTCCAGCGGGCGACCTGAATCATGGCGCGGGGCTAAGACTTGATGTCGTTGGCGGGCGCGGGCTGACCCTTGACCTGGACGTCATGAACCATGTGCCGGTTCACCTTGATGGTGACGCCCGCGCGCGTGACGTCCACCACCATGTAGCCGTAG
>CAZJBC010000325.1:0-3301 GCA_964543805.1 uncultured Brevundimonas sp. | reverse complement strand
CCGGGTGCTGACCATGGACCTGCACGCCGGCCAGATTCAGGGATTCTTCGACATCCCCACCGACAACCTGCTGGCCACGCCCGTGCTGGCCGAGGACATCCGCGAGCACTACAGCAAGTCGGGCGAGCTGATGATCGTCTCGCCGGATGTCGGCGGCGTGGTGCGGGCCCGCGCCCTGGCCAAGCGGCTGGACGCGGACCTGGCCATCGTCGACAAGCGCCGCTCGGGTCCCGGCGAGAGCGAAGTGATGAACATCATCGGCGACGTCTCCGGCCGCCGCTGCATCCTGTTTGACGACATTGTCGATTCGGCCGGCACCCTGTGCAACGCCGCCACCGCCCTGATCGCCCAGGGCGCCAAGGAGGTCTCGGCCTATGTCACCCACGGCGTCCTGTCCGGCGCGGCGGCCGGCCGGGTGGCGGGCTCGGCCCTGCGCGAGCTGGTGGTCACCGACTCCATCGAAGCCTCCGACACCGTCCTGGCCTGCGACAAGATTCGCGTCGTCGGCTGCGCGCCTTTGATCGGCGAGGCCATCCGCCGGATCGCCAACGAGGAATCGGTCTCCAAGTTGTTCGACTGAGCCGCGCCCGCGGATGGTTAATTGAACATTAGGGCGCTAAAGGGCATCGTCACATTCTGGGCCCAGGTTTGAGGCTATGGGCCGGGCATAAAAAGAACAATTGGGAGAAACCCGGCATGAGGATCCGTTCCCTCGTTTCCATTGTCATGGCCATCGGTCTGACGGCCGCCGTCACCGCGTGCCAGACGCCGGCCCCGGCGCCTGTCGAGGCGCCGCCGCCTTCGCCGCCGCCTCCTCCGCCGCCTCCGCCCCCGCCGCCGCCCCCGCCGCCTCCCGTGGCGACGCCGCTGCCGCTGCCGCCGATCGCGATGTCCAACCAGATCATCGAGCTGGCCTCGACCTATCGCGCGGTCATGGCGACCGCGGCCGGCATCACGCCCAACTTCACCAGCGGCGACGACGTGGCCAAGGCCGTGCGCACCAGCGCTTCCTACGAACAGGTCCAGCTGCAGCAGGGCGCCATCGCCTATGCCGCCGTCGCGGCCCTGCAGGACCCCAGCTTCGTGGCCACCATCCGCGAATTCGCCCGCGATCCGGCCCAGCGCGCCGAGGTCGCCCGCCGGCTGGAGGCCGACCCCGGCTACGTCACCGGCTTTACCCATGTGGACAGCGCCGCGGGCCTGGCCATATCGGCCCTCGACGGCACCGGCGCCAAGGTGGCCGTCGCGGGCCACGCGGTGAAACAGTCGGCTTACGACGTGCAGCGACAGGCCTGGTCCAAGGCCACGGTGGCCAACGCCTCGCAGCGCCTGAACCTGGCCAAGGACCTGTCGCAGCAGCGGCTGCTAGCCGGATCGGACGATGTGGCCACCCTGCGCCGCGCCACGTCGGGCGAAGCCGCCCTCAGCCTGGCCGGCCCGCCTGTGCCGCCGCCCTACACCCCGGTTGTCACCCGCGGCCTGGCGATCGCGGCCCTGGCCGCCCTGGGCATGGCTGGGGACGATCAGATGTCGCAGGTCACCCCCCTGCTGTCGGAGGACTCGGCGACCTTCTGCCTGAACATGGCCAAGCTGAACCTCTATCAGTGCCTGGCGGTCTCCGGCCCGCATTACGAAGACATCTTCTGCATGGGCCAGCACGCCATGATCGACACCGGCGTGTGCATGATCAAGGCGGCCGGCTCGCCCAATCCGCAGTTCACCGAGGCCGAGGAAGCCCCGCAGACCAGCGGCGGGGCGCCCATGTCCACCACCCGCAATCCGGCCCCGAAGGCGGCGCCGAAAGCCCGGCGCTAGCCTTCGCCTAAGCCATGCCTGAGCAGCGCGGACTCCGGTGGAATCCGCGCCGTTGCGTCGGGCGCGGCCTTGATGTATCTAGCCGCACCCAATTTGACCGACCGGCGCCGCGCGGATCACGTTCGCAGCGGCGCTTTGATTTGAGAGCAGACCACAATGGCCGACATCATCCTCAACGTCGAAGTTCGTGACGGCACCGGCACAGGCGGCGCCCGCGCCGCCCGCCGCTCCGGCATGGTGCCCGGCATCCTGTACGGCGGCGAGCTCGATCCGGTGGCCGTGTCGGTCAAGATCAACGAGTTTCGCAAGGCGCTCTATTCCGGCAAGCTGCTGGGCCACATGGTCACCCTGCGTCACAAGAACGAAGACCAGAAGGTCATCGCCAAGGCGATCCAGTTCCACCCGGTCAATGACCAGCCGATTCACTTCGACCTCTATCGGGTCAGCGCCCACCAGGAGATCCGCATCGCGGTTCCGGTGCACTTCACCAACCACGAGCTTTCGCCCGGCCTGAAGCGCGGCGGCACCTTGAACGTGGTGCGCCACGAAGTGGAGCTGCTTTGCCACGCCGACGAGATTCCCGAGCGTCTGGACCACGACCTGACCGGCCTGGATATCGGCGATGCGATCCGCATGTCGGCGATTACGCTGCCCAAGGGCGTCAAGCCGGCCCACGCCGATCGTGACTTCGTCGTCGCCACCATCGCCGGCGCCGCCGCCCAGATCGCCGAAGAAGCCGCCGAAGCGGCCGCCGCCGCTGAAGCCGGCGAAGGCAAGGAAGGCTAGCCTTCTTCCCTGATCTTCAGCCCCTGCGACTGTTCGGGCCCGGAATCCGCCCTGCCGTTGCTGTTTCGCGGCCTCGGGTTTAGCCTGCCTCCAAAATGATGCGTCGCTACGGCGCGGCGCGCAGGGGTTGGAGGAAAACCATGAACCGCGTGTTCGTCATTACCGTCGCCGCCAGCTTGTCGATTGCGCCGCTGGCGCTGAGCGCCCAGGCCCCCGCCGGCAGTCCCGCCAAGGCGGCGTCCAAGTCCCAGACCAAGGCGGCGCCCAGGTCCGCCGCGTCCGCCGCCAAGCCCGCATCCACAAAGGCCGGCGCCTATCACGCCCCGCGCACAAGCTTTGGCCAGCCGGATCTCCAGGGATTCTGGAGCAACGCCACCATCACCACCGAAACCCGCCCCGCGGGCCTGGGCAACCGGCTCACCTACACGCCGGACGAGGTGCGAAAGCTCGAGAACGACGTGCAGGTCGAGGTCGCCGCGGGCAACCGTCCCACCGATCCCAATGCGCCGACCTTCGCCAAGGGCGGCCAGGCCATCGACCCGGGCATCCGGCCGCAGTTCGCCGGGCCGGGCGGCGGCACCGGCGGCTATAACCGCGGCTGGATCGATCCCGGCATCGCGGTGATGCGGGTGCATGGCGAGCCGCGCACTTCGCTACTCACCACGCCCGACGGCCGCCCTCCGGCGCGCAAGGCCTGCGC
>CAZJBC010000324.1:0-3334 GCA_964543805.1 uncultured Brevundimonas sp. | reverse complement strand
ACGCCGGCCCGCCGATGCTGGCCAACGGCTATTACAACAACAATTACAACATCGTGCAGGGCAAGGACTCAGTCGCCATCATGACCGAGATGGTCCACGACGTGCGCATCGTGCGGCTGAACAGCACGCACCGCACCGACGGGGTTCGTCCCTATTTCGGCGACTCCATTGGCCACTACGAGGGCGATACCCTGGTCGTGGAGACCACCAACATTCCCCAGACCCAGGCTTATGCCGGCAGCTGGGAAAACCTGACCGTGACCGAGAAGTTCCGGCGGGTGGACGAACACCACCTGTTCTACCAGTTCATCATCCACGACCCCACCCTGTGGGACGCCGACTGGGGCGGCGAGTACGAGTTCTACTCGCTGCGGCCCGGCCAGCGCGTCGAGGAATACGCCTGCGCCGAAGGCAACTACGCTCTGGAAGATATCCTGGCCGGCGCCCGGGCGGCGGACGCGGCGGCCGCCAGGTCGGCGGCGCGGTAAGGCTGGTCCCTATTTTCGGCAGTCGACAAGGGGCTCAGGTGGGGTAGGCTCCGCCTCAAAAGCACGAGACGCCCCGAGGCGTACGGCAAGGGGAGTGACCAGAGATGAGATTTCGCACCGCGGCGATGGCCAGCCTTGCGGCCCTGCTGCTGGCCGGCGGCCTCTATGGCGTTTCCCATTCCCAGCAAGGAGCGGCCGACACGAGCCTCGGCGCGACCACCTTTAACACCAAGTGCAAGACCTGCCATGAGCCGCCGATCGCGCGGGCGCCCAGCCGCGAGCAGTTGCATGGCCGCACCAGCCAGGAAATCATCGACGCCCTGACTAGCGGCGTCATGCAGCCCCAGGGCGCCGGCATAACGCCGGAACAGATCCGCGCCGTCGCCGCCTATATTACCGGCGAGGCTGTCGCCCAGGCGCCGGCCAGGGGCGCCGGCCGCGCCCCGGCCGCCCCGCCGCCGCCGCCTGTCTCCGCTGAGCCCTCCACGCCCGCGGCCACGGCCTTGCTCGCCAGGGTGCGGCCGGTGACGTCCGCGTCCCTGCAGGCGCCGGCGCCGGGCGATTGGCTGCAATGGGGGCGGACCTATGACGCCCAGAACTACAGCCCGCTGGCGCGCATCAACCGCAACACGGTCAAGTCCCTCAGCCCCGCGTGGCGCGCGCCCCTGCAGCCCGGGCCCAGCATGCCCGCGCCGCTCGTCCATGACGGGGTGATGTTCCTGCAGACCAGCCCCGACATGGTGATGGCGCTGGATGCCGCCACCGGCGCCCTGTTGTGGCGCCGCGTCTATGCGCCGGCCGTGCCCTCCAGCCAGAAGATGGGCCTGGCCCTGGCCGGCGGCCGCGTTTTTGTGCCCACCTCGGACCTGCACGTGATCGCGCTGGATGCGCGCACCGGCAGATCGGTCTGGGACCACCAGATCACCCTCAGCCTTCCGGCGACGGACCCGAAGGATTTTGGCCTGCGCAGCGCCCCTCTGATTGTCGGAAACAAGGTGATCCAGGGCGTCACCGCCAGCGGCGCGGCAGGCGGCGGCTTCATTGTGGCGCTGGATATCGCCACGGGCCGCGAGCTTTGGCGCTTCCACACCATTGCCCGCCCCGGCGAGCCGGGCGGCAACAGCTGGAACGGCCTGCCGCTCGACAAGCGTTTCGGCGCCTCGGTCTGGGACCAGGGCTCCTACGACAAGACCCTGAACCTGGTCTATTTCGGCGTCGGCCAGACCTATGACACCGGCCCGCTGCAGCAGCCCACGACCGATCCGGCTTCGACGCGCGATGCGCTCTACACCGACTCCACCCTGGCCCTGAACCCGGACACCGGAAAGCTGGTCTGGCATTACCAGCACGTGGCCGACGACCAGTGGGATCTGGACTGGGTGTTTGAGCGTCAACTGACGACCATGAAGGTCGGCGGCCACGATCGTCGCGTGGTGATGACGATCGGCAAGATGGGCATTCTCGATGCGCTGGACGCCAGGACGGGCGCCTATCTGTTCTCGATCGACGCCGGCACCCAGAACGTTATCACCGCCATCGATCCGAAAACCGGCGCCAAGACCATCGACCCGGCCAAGATCCCGGCGCCGGGAAAGCCGGTGGTGATCTGCCCAGGCGTATCGGGCGCGCGCTCCTGGCCATCCACCTCGTTCAGTCCTCGCACGGGCCTCGTCTATGTGCCGGTGACCGAATGGTGCGTGACCTTCGGCCAGACGGGCGGTTACGCCCTGCTGAGCGGCGCGGGCGGCATGGGCAACGCCGACCACCCGGACGCCACGAAAGACGGCATGATGGGCCGGCTGCAGGCTATGGACCTGAAGGGCCACAGGCTGGCGTGGAAAAATGATCAGGAAGCGCCGATTTCGACCTCGGTGCTGGCCACGGCCGGCGGCGTGCTGATCGCGGGTGATCTCGATCCGTCGCTCAAGGCCTACGACGAACGCGACGGAACGGTGCTGTGGCAGGCGCCGCTGGACGCCTATCCCAGCTCCAGCGTCATCACCTACAGCGTCAGCGGGACCCAGTACGTCGCGCTCATCGTCGGCATGAGCAACAACCACATCAACGACCTGTCGCGCCGCTATCAGGCCTTCCGGCGGGGCAGGGGACAGACCGTCGACCGGCTCACGGGGGCGCCGTCCGTCGTGGTGTTCAAGCTGGCCGGCGGAACTGCAGCGGCGGCTTCGCGACAGCCGAAAGGCAAATCAAGGGCCGCGGGCGGGAAGTAACCACTCGTGTCCGGATTGCGGCCGCCAAGCTCGCAATTGGCTGAATTCGTGGTACGCTCCATCAAAGAGACGAGCGGTCGCCGTTCCCAAGGCGCTCGCCAACGGGAGGATGACGATGTCGGTGTCCCTTAAGGGTATGCGATTCCTGGCCGCCGGCGCGGCTCTGGCCCTGATGGCCGGCTCGGTCGTTCACAGCGCGGCAGGTCCCCAGCGAGTCGATGACTTCGAGCTGCCGGACCAGAATTTCGTCGCCCATCACCTTTACAAGATGCACGACGCCAAGGCGGTCGTGCTCATCTCTTACGCCTCAGGCGACGCCACGGTGCGCGCCGATGCGCCCGCCTATATGGCGCTGAAGGCCGCCTATGCGCCCAAGGGCGTTGAGTTCCTGATGGTCGACGCGGCCCAGGGCGAAACCCGCGACAAGGTGACCCCGGCCGCCACGGCGGCCCATCTCGATATGCCGATCCTGTTCGACTACGCCCAGCTGGTCGGTGAGGGCCTGAACCTCACCCATGCCGCCGAGGTCATCATCGTTGACCCGAAGAGCTGGACGATCGCTTTCCGCGGTCCGGTCGGCTCGGCCTCGACAAAGCGGGCGCTGGACGCCCTGGTGGA
>CAZJBC010000323.1:0-3337 GCA_964543805.1 uncultured Brevundimonas sp. | reverse complement strand
GCGGGCCAGATCCCGGCTGGCCAGAGTCACCGCGCCGCCCACGCAGACGACGAACACCAGAAAGCCCGCAACAGCGATAATCGCAAGCACCCGGATCATTGAACCGCTCCTTGGGATTGGGGCTCGATCGCCGGGCGAAGCAGCCGATAGTGCAGGCGCCCGTACCAGACCAGCAGATTGACCAGGCCCACCGAGATCAGGGTCAGGATCGCCAGCTGCGAGGCCGCCCCCGCCATCAGGCCGACGCCGCCGAGGATGGCCGCCAGCGGCCCGCCGGGGACGCCCCAGAAGGGTCCGGCCGCAAACACCGCGCCGCCGACCACGAACAGGGCGATGCCGCCAACGAAGAAGCCGAACAGGATCGACAGGATCACCAGCAGGATCGGCAGCAGAATGAGTATGTCGATGGCGCCCAGGCCCACGAAGGCGAAGATCGCCGAGGCGGCGCCGGAAGCGTTCTTTTGTTCTTCCCAGCGCTTGAGGCCGATTTCGGCGCGCAGCTCGCGCGCCAGGCGGGATGGATCGCCCAGGGCGCCGGCGACGTCTTCTTCGGTGCGGCCGTCGGAGACGCCGTCGGTGAAGTGGGTGTCGTAGTCCACAATGACTTCGTTGATGGTTTGCGGCGGCAGGCCGCGAAGGCCCTCGCGCAAACGGGAAAGAAAGGCCGCCCGGGTCACGATCCGCCTCCCAGGATATCGTCGACCGCCTTGGCGAAAGCCGCCCACTCGGCCTTTTGCGCCGCGAAACTGGCGTGGCCGGCGCTGGTCAGACGATAGTATTTGCGCGGCGGCCCGGAGGCCGATTCCTGCAGATAGGTGTCCACAAGACCATCCTGCTGCAGGCGGCGCATCAGCGGATAGATGGTGCCCTCTCCCATATCGATCCCCTTCGCCAGTCTGGCGGCGATGTCGTAGGCGTAGCCGTCGCCCCGGGCGAGAAGCGCAAGCACGCACATCTCCAGGACGCCCTTCTTCAACTGGACCTGAATCGTCTCCGGCATGGGACCTCTATAGCAACAGGTACTGGGTATGACAAGATACTAATTCTGGCATGATTTGGGTGGGTTTTAGAAGGCGGGCCAACGGGCCGTCCGGACCAGGCTTGCGACCAGCCGCGCGGATGAGGATATTTCCGCCATGAAAGCGTTCGAACTGCTCGAGGAATATCTGGTGGAGCACTATTCCACCCGGGCCGAACGGCTGGCCGATACCTGGGTGCACATCGCCGGTCTGGCGGGCGCCGTAGGCGGCGGGGCCGTGCTGCTGTCGGCTTGCATAGGCCACGGCGCCGGCCTGATCGCGGCCGTCAGCGTCTATCTGTTGTGCCTGATCGCCATGCTCAGCGCATCGACCGTCTATAACCTGACTGGAATTTCGCGCGCCCGGCCGTTCCTGCACCGGCTGGACGAAGCCGGAATCTTCCTGATGATCGCCGGCTCCTACACGCCCTTCACCACCCAGCGGCTGCATGGCGTCTGGGCGATCGTCATGACCAGCCTGGTCTGGGGCCTGGCCGCGGCGGGCGTGTTCGGAAAGCTCTTCCTTCGACACCTGTCCGACAGGCTTTGGACCGCACTGTATGTGGCGCTGGGATGGGTGGCGGTCGCCGCCCTGGGGCCGATGATCAAGGGGGTGGCGATGGTCCCGCTGATCCTGCTGGTAGTCGGCGGCCTGATCTACAGCCTGGGCGCTCTAATTTACCTGAAATCCGGTTTGCCCTTTCGCCGCGCGATCTGGCACGGGTTTGTCGTGACCGCAGCCGCAATCCATTACGTGGCCATCTTCATCGGCGTGGCTGTCGCCGTGCGCTAAAGCCGGTAGCTGCCCTCGGCCAGCTTATCCAACGTGGTCTTGGTCACCTTGATGAAGCCCTTGCCGGGCGCCCGGAAATAGGTCGGGGCCCGGGTCAGGGTCGGATCGTAGCCGGCCTGGACCAGATCCACTTTGCGGTACTTGAAGGTGCCGGTGGTCTCGATCTGCGGGGCGATGCGGATGAACAATGGCCGCGCATAGGCCGGCAAGGCCGCATCCACATGGGCGGCCAGGGCGGCAATGTCGAAGTCATCGCCCACCACCAGCAGCGCCATCCCGGCCCGGCCCTCGGCATGAGGCACGGCCACGCCATAGACGTTGGCTTCCTTGACCGCCGGATAGGAGGACAAGGCGACGGCGACCTCGCCGGTGGAGACGTTTTCGCCTTTCCAGCGGTAGGTATCGCCGATGCGGTCAACGAAGTAGAGAAACTGTTCGGCGTCGCGGCGCATCAGATCGCCGGTCTGGAAAAACATGTCGCCCTTCTCGAAGACGTCGTGCAGCACCTTTTTCTCGCTGGCCGCCTTGTCGGCGTAGCCGGAATAGGAAAACCGCGCATCGCCGGTAATCTTGCCCACGCACTCGCCAATTTCGCCATCGACGGTCTCGATGCACAGCCCGTCGGGGCCGCGCACCGGCTGTTCGGTATCGGTGTCAAAACGTATCAGGCGCACGTTGAACTTGCCGCGCAGATATTTCGGCAGCCTGGCCAGGGCCCCGACCTTGCCGTCGAAATTGAACAGCGAGACATTGCCTTCGGTGGAGCCATAAAACTCCAGCACCTGGCCGACGCCGAAACGGTCCAGCATCTGCTGCCAGACATCGGCGCGCATGCCGTTGCCGAAGATCAGCCGGATCTTGTGACCCTGGTCATCGGCGGCCGGCGGCTGGTTGACCAGGTAGCGGCACAGCTCGCCGATATAGACGAACATGGTACAGCCCTCGGCGTGGATATCGCCCCAGAACTGGCTGGCCGAAAACCGCCGCTTCAGCACTACCCGCCCGCCGTTCAGCCAGGCAGCCCCCACGCCGCACAGCCCGCCGGTGGCGTGATAAAGCGGCAGGGTGACATAGATGCTGTCGGTCGGTTTCGCGTTGGTCGCGCCGGCAAACCCGCGCATGTAGAGCTGCAGACGGGCATGAGTGATCCTGGCGGCCTTGGGCAGGCCGGTGGTGCCTGAGGTGAAAATGAACAGGGCCGCATCACTGGCGGTCATGCCGCCACGCACCGCCTTGTCGGGGGCCAGACTGCTGGCTCCGCGCAGAGCGTTGGCCAGGTCGCGATGGTCGCCGCTGGCCGGGCCCAGGGTCCAGATGGCGGCCGCGTCGAGCTGGCCGCGCACCGCCTCGACAAAATCCACCGTCTCTTCGTCGACGATGATGTGTTTGGCGCCGCAGATCTTCAGACAGTGGACCAGGGCCGGGCCGGTCAGCTGGTTATTGATCAGGGCGGTGATCACCCCGAGCTTCGAAAGACCCAGCCAGATGGCCGCGTAATCGGTGCGATTGGGCATGACCAGGGCGAC
>CAZJBC010000322.1:0-3341 GCA_964543805.1 uncultured Brevundimonas sp. | reverse complement strand
CAAGGTTATGCGAGGAATCCCGGTCGCGGAAGAGGACGTTTTATAAACCCTGTCAACCTGAAGGCCGCGCCCGCCGAGATGCGGCAAAAAGAGCACGATCGTGCTATTAAGTCCGCCCGTACCTTCTCCCCTAGTGGGAGAAGGTGGCCCGCGGAGCGGGTCGGATGAGGGGTCGCGCCGGCCCGTCGGTGGCTGGTGGAATGTTCCGTCTCGATATGGAAAGGTCTGCGCGACCCCTCATCCGTCATGCTGCGCATGACACCTTCTCCCGCAGGGGGAGAAGGAAAACTCACCCAAGGCCTTCCCACGCTGTGACAAGCGCCGCCCGCCATCCGCCCGTCCACCACCCCGACGGCCTGCCGACGCCGCGGCGGTATTTCGCGGTCGTGGCCATCTGGCTGGCGATCTTCATGGCGGTGCTGGACGGGGCCATCGCCAATGTCGCCCTGCCGACCATCGGGCGAGAGCTGCACACCGATCCGGCCTCGTCGATCTGGATCGTCAACGCCTATCAGCTGGCCATCACCATCGCCCTGCTGCCGCTGGCCAGCCTGGGCGACAAGATCGGCCACCGCCGGGTTTACATCGCGGGCCTGACCATCTTCACCCTCGGCTCGCTGGCCTGCGCCCTGTCGCATACGCTGACCCAACTGGCCGCCGCCCGCGTCTTGCAGGGCCTGGGCGGGGCGGGGATCATGAGCATCAACGCCGCCCTGGTCCGCTTTACCTATCCGCACAGGGTTCTTGGCCGCGGCATCGGCCTGAACGCGGTGATCATCTCCATCGCCGCCGCCGTCGGCCCCACCGCCGCCTCGGCCATCCTGGCGGCCGGAACCTGGCAGTGGCTGTTCGCGATCAATGTGCCCATCGGCGTGGTCACCATAGCGCTGGGCGCCTTCGCCCTGCCGTGGACGCCGGGGTCGAAAGCCAGGCTCGACTTCCTCTCGGCTGGCCTGACCGCCATCACCGTCGGCGGCCTGATCCTGGGCCTGGAAAGCCTGGCCAGCGAGGGCCTGGTCGGCGGCCTGATCCGCCTGGCCATCGGCCTGACCGCCGGCTTCTTCCTGCTGCGCCGCGAGCTGCCGATGAAGGCGCCCATGGTGCCCATCGACCTGATGCGCATCCCGATTTTCCGCCTGTCGATCTTCGCCTCGATCGTCTCGTTCACCGCCCAGATGCTGGCCTTCGTCGCCCTGCCTTTCCATTTCGAAACCGCATTCGGCCGCAGCGCGGTGGAGACCGGCCTGTTGATGACCCCCTGGCCGCTGGCCGTCGGCCTGGCCGCCCCGGTCGCAGGCCACCTGGCAGACAGATACCCCGCCGGCGCCCTGGGCGGTTTCGGCCTGTTCGTCTTTGCCGTGGGTCTGGCCCTGCTCGCTCTCATGCCCGCCCACCCGGCCGACATCGACATCATCTGGCGCAT
This sequence comes from uncultured Brevundimonas sp., assembly GCA_964543805.1. GTDB lineage: Bacteria > Pseudomonadota > Alphaproteobacteria > Caulobacterales > Caulobacteraceae > UBA5005. Next base: position 1,918 of record CAZJBC010000322.1, on the reverse strand, counting down.
GGCCGTCTGCGGCATAGGCTTTGGCTTTTTTCAGAGCCCCAACAACCGCACCATCGTAGGCTCCGCCCCGCGCGAGCGCGCCGGCGCCGCCGGCGGCATGCTGGCCACGGGCCGCCTGCTGGGCCAGACCACCGGCGCGGTGATCATGGCCGTCCTGTTCCGCGCCGCGTTCGGCAGCCCCACCACCAGCGCCCTGCTGATCGCCGCGGGTGTTGCGGCCCTGGCCGGGATCCTCAGCTTCCTGCGCCTGCGGGTGCCGGGCGGCGGCGAGGCGACACACTAGGCGCGCCGTGCAACCACCCGCCGCCCCGCGCCTTAATCCCCCATCACCCTCGTCAATCCGGAGAGCCCCATGACCACCGTCACCTACGAAGTCGCCGAACACGACGGCGGCTGGGCCTATCGCGCCGGCGCCACCTGGTCCGAAACCTTCCCCACCCACGAAGCCGCCCGCGCCGCCGCCGCCAAGGCCGCCGGCGAACAGCGGGTCGGCGGCGAGACCGAGGGGATCAGTTATGAGGATACGAAGGGCGTCTGGCATGACGAGGTGGCGCAGGGCGGCGACCGGCCGGAGACAAAGGTCGAGGACTGAGGGCGCAACAAAGGACAAGCCTTTTCGCGCACGCGGCGGGCTGATGTCTTGGCCGCCAGGGGTTTGCGCCCCATCGCGGCGCGAAAGATGCGCAAATTCGCGCAAGGCCGCCGCCGAAAACCGCAACCCTTGATCAGCAATCTGCAAATATTCGCAAGACCGGCGGCGGCTGCCGCGGGCGATCATCAGGGTTGGACGGGTGTGCGGAATTTGCATAACCGCCCAGCCTGACAGCGGCGCTCGGCAGGGGCAAGCATCGTTGCGTCATACCAGACACGGGCTGGACGCAAGTTTGCATTTTGCAATATATGGCGCGGCCATCATCCCCCGCTACAGACCCCTACGGAGGCGTCATGCCGGTCCTCACCCGCCGCCAGCAGCGGTTCGTCGATGAATATCTGACCGACCTGAATGGCGCGGCGGCCGCCCGCCGGATGGGCGTCAGCTATGCCACGGCGCCCTCGGCCGCCTCGCGCCTGCTGCGCCGCCCACAGGTGCGCGCCGCGGTGGAGCACGAACTGGCCCGCCAGCGCGCCGGCGCCCGGATCGACGTGGCCTGCGTGCTGGGCGAGCTGGCGCGCGTGGCCTTTTTCGACCCCGGCCGGCTTATCGATGCGGCCGGCCAGCCCATCGCCATCAACGCCCTGGACGCCGACACCCGCGCCGGCCTGGGCCAGGTGGAGATCACCGAAACGGAGGCCATGGGCGACGCCCCCGCCCGCCGCACCCTGCGACCCCGGGCGGGCCAAAAGGTGCGCGCCCTGGCGGTGCTGGCCCGCTATCACGGGAGCCAACCCTCGAAATTACAGCATAGCGATCGAATTCAAGCGACTAAATGAAGGTTTGCATGGAATCCTGACCGCCATCGGCCAAGCGCACGCGTATTTACGCAAGGGATATGCGGGATCAGTTATTGTAATTCCTGAGGTCTATTCCGGTCTTCTTAGTTCCGGCAGCTACGTGCGCGAAGTGATCGATTTAACCAGTCGGACACCAGCCATAGGCGTTTACGGATATCAACCTCCAGAAATGTCGCGAGCGTCACCATTTGCGAACCGTTTGATTCTGGGCCGGGCGCTTCAGGTAGATGCGATCCCGCCAATTTCCGCCAAGGTTGCGCCTACTGCAACCGAAACGCAGTGGGCACACGTCCGCGAAGGTAGCTCAGACCCTGATGCATTCTTCAAATATTTGCAGGCTGTAAAGTTGCTGGGTGGCGGGGGATTGCCGCCGGATGCTGTAGAGATTCCAGGAGAGCTAATCGCAGCCGTTGGACGTGTGCGACCTGGAGTTGACCCCTCTCTGTACCTGAGCAATGCGCCGCGC
>CAZJBC010000321.1:0-3352 GCA_964543805.1 uncultured Brevundimonas sp. | reverse complement strand
CCTGGCGGCGGCGGCGGCCGAGGCGGCGGCGGTGGCGGCGGTGGCGGTCCGGTCGCAGGCGGCGGCGGCGGCGGTCGCGGGAGGGGCGGATGAAACCTTCTCTTGCCCGCAGGGCCGGATTCACCCTGCCCGTTGTGCTGGCCATCGTGACCATCCTGACGCTTTATTACGCCATAGCCCTGCACTCGCTGGTCACGCTGCAGGACGAGACCAGACGGGCTCTGAACCGGTCGGAATTCGAGCGCCAGGCCATGACCGCCGAGTCGCGGATGTCCTATCTGATCCTGACCCAGCCCTTCGGCGCGGCCATGCTGAACATCGGCTCGGCCCGCAACACCTCGAACGCCGCCGGCCAGTTGACCCAGCCCGTGGTCGACGCCACCGCCACGATCAATCTCGACAACCGCCCTTACCGCTTCATGGAAACGGCCGATGCCGACAAACCCTTCCTGGCCCAGGTGCAGGACGAGGCCGGCCTGTTCAATCTTTATGGCGCCACCACCGACCAGCTGACCCGGCTGTTCCAGTTCGCGGGCCTGGGAGATCAGGACGCCAGCAATCTGGCGACCGAGCTGCAGACCTACAACACCGATCCGACGCAGCACCAGCCTCTGCGCCGGCCGGCCGAAATCTTTTCCCGCCTGGACGACATGGCCAGCCTAGTGTCTCCCAAGGCCTGGGCCAAGCTGGCGGAAAAGATCACCGCCTATCCCGATAACCAGGCCTTCAACGTCAACACTGCCCCGGCCGAGGTGCTGTCGATCCTGTTCAATGTCGATGACAATACCGCCAAATCGGTGGTCCAGAATCGCGAAGGGACGGTCATCGCCAATCCCAGCGACGTGGGCCTGACGCCGCCCAATCCTGCCCGGGCCTACACCTTCTCGGGCGGGCGCCTGCGGTTCACCTTCACCGACCCGAAGACCGGCCTTACCTATCGCTCCAGCCTGATCTTGACGCCCGCCGACACCGAACGTCCGCTATGGGTGGAAAACCCGCGCACGACGATCGTCCCGCCACCGCCCAAAGGTTCTTCTGACGAATTGGATCCCAATGACCTCGACCCCTTCCCGTACGTCCCCAATCTCTCTTCTTAAGGGTGACGGATCGCTTGAGCCGCTGCATCTTCGGCCGGGCCTGTTCCAGCCGGGCTTCATTGTGCTGGCGCGCGAACGATGTCTGTTCGAGCATTTCCAGGTGGCGCCGGGCTTTAACGCCCGCTCCGCCGCCACCGCCGCGCGGCTGCATGCCGACACCGCCGCGCCCTATCAGCGCTATGGCTCGCTGATCACCCACAAGGGCGCCTCCTACGGGATCTGGTGGTGGGACGCCCAGTGGGTCGCCGAGCGGCTGACCGCCCTGGGCCTGGATCCAGCCGCCCGCGTCGTGCCCGAAACTCTGGTGCGGGCGGCCGGCGACGGCTGGCGGATCACCAAGGCCTCCAGCGGCTATGAAGCCCAGCTGTGGAAGCAGGGGTTCCTGCTGGCCGACCAATGGCGCCGAAGCGCGTTCGACGCCGCCGCCTGGCAGGATTTCGTCCGGGTCCAAGCCGATCCCAGCGGCGCCGACAGCGCGGTGCTGATGGCCCAGGAAGCGCCCTGGACCCTGCAGTCGCCCTACCGGCGGATGACGCTGACCACCTGGACGTCGCAGAAACTGACCCAGGTGGTGGTCGCCGGCGCCGTGGCCGCCATGCTTTGCCTCAGTATTTATCTGGTCGGCGATGGCATCGGCCTGAAACGCAATACCGCGGACATCAACAAACGGACCGACCAGCTGAAGGTCAAGGCCCAGGGCGGCCAGAGCCTGCAGAACCAGGTCACCAGCATGGTGGCCCTGCAGACCACGATCCACGGCGAGAACGTCATGACCATGGTGCAGAACGCCCAGCAGATCATCGAGCCGTTCGGCTACAAAGTCATCGGCTTTGACGCCACGCGCGAGGGCCTGACCATTGTGCTGCCCAAGGAGGCGGTTGGCGATCTGGAGGGCATTTCACGCGGACTGTCAGCCTCGCCGCTGTTCACCAACGTACGGCCAAGCCTGGATCGTGATCACCGCCTGACCATAGCGATGGCGGCAAAGGACGCGCCATTACGCTCCAAGTCGAAGGCCAGGGCGAAGGCCTAAAGGCCCCGGACCCTAACCGGCGGCCGCGCTCTGACGGGCGAAGGCCTCGTCAGCCGAGGACTCCCCCAGGCGGGTGTTCAGCGCCTCCAGCTCGGCCCACAAGGCTTTCGGCATGTGGTCGCCGAATATCTCGTAATGCGCCGGAACCAGCGAGGCTTCCTCGCGCCAGACATCGACGTCGACACTGGTGAGCAGGGTCAGCTGCTCGTCGGTCAAATCCAGTCCCGACACGTCGAGCGAGCCCTTGGCGGGCAGGCGGCCGATGGCCGTATCGACTGCGGCGGCCTTGCCGTCCAGCCGCTCGACGATCCATTTCAGGACGCGCGAATTCTCGCCAAAACCCGGCCAGACGAACTTGCCGGCCTTGTCCTTGCGGAACCAGTTGACGAAATAGATGCCCGGCAGCTGCGCGCCTTTGCGTTCGCCGATCTTCAGCCAGTGCGCGAAATAGTCGCCCATGTTGTAGCCGCAGAACGGCAGCATGGCGAAGGGATCGCGCCGCAGCTCGCCGACCTTGTTCTCGGCCGCGGCCGTGCCCTCAGAGGCGACGTTGGAGGCCATGAACACCCCGTGCGCCCAGCTCATCGCCTCGGTGACCAGCGGCACGGCGCTGGCCCGGCGGCCGCCGAACAGGATGGCGTCGATGGGCACGCCGGCGGGATCTTCCCACTCGGACGCGATCACCGGGCACTGGCCGGCGGGAGCGGCGAAACGGGCGTTGGGGTGGGCGGCCGGCTCGGCCGAATCCGGCGTCCAGTCGCGGCCCTTCCAGTCGATCAGGTGGGCGGGCGGGCTGTCGGTCATACCCTCCCACCACACATCGCCGTCGTCGGTCAGGGCGACGTTGGTGAAGATGGTGTTGGCGTAGAGGGTCTCCATGGCGTTGGCGTTGGTCTTCATGGAGGTGCCGGGCGCGACGCCGAAGAAGCCGGCTTCGGGATTGATGGCGCGAAGGCGGCCGTCCTCGCCGAACCGCATCCAGCAGATGTCGTCTCCGATCGTCTCGGCCTTCCAGCCCGGGATGGTCGGCTGCAGCATGGCGAGATTCGTCTTGCCGCAGGCCGACGGGAAGGCGGCGGCGATGTAGCGGGCCTGGCCGGCGGGCGGGGTCAGTTTGAGGATCAGCATGTGCTCGGCCAGCCAGCCGGCGTCCCTGGCCATTACGCTGGCGATGCGCAGGGCGTAGCATTTCTTGCCCAGCAGGGCGTTGCCGCCGTAGCCC
>CAZJBC010000320.1:0-3397 GCA_964543805.1 uncultured Brevundimonas sp. | reverse complement strand
AATCTCCTGGGTGTTGGCCCAGTTGAAGGCGGTGATGTGCTCTTCGGCCACCATCGGATCGTTCAGCTTGTCGTCCTTGAAGTAGAACTCGATGATCGAGCGCGGCAGCTGCTGGCCCTCGGGCAGGCCGAAACGGTTGGACAGCGAGCCGGCCGCGATGTTGCGGCAAACCACTTCCAGCGGAATGATCTCGACTTCGCGGATCAGCTGTTCGCGCAAGCTCAGGCGGCGGATGAAGTGGTTCTGCACCCCGATGCCGGCGAGCTTGAGCATGATGTACTCGCTGATGCGGTTGTTCAGCACGCCCTTGCCTTCCAGCTGGGCTTTCTTCTCGCCGTTGAAGGCGGTCGCGTCGTCCTTGAAGTACTGGATCAGCGTCCCGGGCTCGGGGCCCTCATAGAGGATCTTGGCCTTGCCCTCGTAAATCTTCTTGCGGCGGGTCGTCATGATGCAGCCTCCGGCGGGCAAGGGATAAATTACTCGGAAAACGAAAAGCGCGCGGCAGACTTTCCCCGCGCGCGTGCTTTCAGCTTCCGACTCAGTTGGCCTCGCCCAATCAGGCTTGGGGAAACTACCGGAATGGAGGGGGCTGTGCAATTCGGCCGCGGCGGGTTTCGTGGACGGGCGCGCTGGCCGGTGGTATTTCGCCCCCGCCTAACTGAACAGGGATCCGTCGAATGGCCGTTATCGAACTTCAGGCCTTTGAAAGGGCGCCGGTTGTCGAGGCGCCGTTTCCTCATGTGGTGGTGCGTGATTTTGTCAAGGGCGCGGCCCTCGACCAGGCGATCGCCGACTATCCGCACATCAAGAAGGGCGGCTCGTTTCCCGTCTTCACCCAAAAGCCCGGGCCCGGCCTTCGGGCCTTGCTCGATGCGCTGGACGGCGATGCGTTCCGCAAGGCGGTGGAAAAGAAATTCAACATCGACCTGTCGGGCCGTCCGACCATGACCACCTTGCGCGGCCGGGCGCGGGCCAAGGATGGCCAGATCCACACCGATTCAAAGACCAAAATGGTCACCGTGCTGCTCTATCTCAATCGCTCCACCGGCCAGTTCAGCGACCACGCCGGCTGCCTTCGCCTGCTCAACGGCCCGGACAGCCTGCAGGACTACGCCGCCGAGGTGCCGCCGGTCGACGGCGCCCTGCTGGTCTTTCCGTGTGTGCCCAACGCCTGGCACGGCCACGAGCCCTTCGACGGCGAGCGGCGGGTCATTCAGCTGAACTGGGTCACCGACCAGGGCGTGGTGCAGCGCGAACAGAAACGCCACGCGGTGTCGGCGTTTTTCAAAAAGATCCTGCCGATCTAGGCGGGCTGAAACCGCAGCTCGACCTGATTGCCCGACGGATCGCGGATGTAGAACGACAGCTTGCTGTCTTCGAGCCGCTCTTCCTCGATGGCGACGCCATGGCGGGACAGATGGTCGCGGACGGCCGCCTCGGGACAGGGCGCCAGGGCCACGCAGAAGTGGTGCAGGTTGGTCCCGCCGGCCGGCCCCTGCCGGGCCCATGCGCCCTCAGCAACGCCCACGTCCACCAGATCGACGCCACAACTCAAGCTTGCCATGCCGAATTGCGGTAACGGCGTTATAAGGTTGCAGCCGACGATTTTCGTGTAAAAAGCGAGCGCGGCGTCCATGTCTGTCACCTGCAGAAGCAGATGATCCAGACCGGTCGGTGCAAACGGTGGCTTGTCGGTCACTATGCGACTCCCCAGATTTATGGGCGTCGTTTGAGATTGCCGACGACCGCCCGGCGCTATAGACCACGCGCCAGTTTCGCCTATTGGGGATTTCATGACTACCTTCGACGAACGCGAAAAAGGGTTTGAGCGCAAGTTCGTGCTCGAACAGGAGCAGGAGTTCAAGGCCATCGCCCGCCGAAACCGCCTTCTGGGCGAATGGGCTGCGGGCCTGATGGGACTGAAGGACGTGGAAGACTACGCCGCCGCGGTGGTGAAGTCCGAGGTCGAGCAGCCGGGCGATGAAGACGTTCTGCGCAAGGTGTACGGCGATCTCAACAGCGCCGGATCCGAACTGACCGAGAGCGCCGTGCGTCGCAAGATGGACGAGTTGCTGGGCATGGCCCGCGAGCAGATCGCCAAGGGCTGACGCCTGCGGGGTCCGTGCGTTTTGCGGACAGGTCGCCTATGAATTACCTCAACGCGTTTTTTCCGGGGTTCGCAGCCGAACCCTTCGCAGGCGGTTGAGATGGCGGGATCGCAGGTATCCTTCTCTGAGGCGCTCGAGCGCGCAGTAACCGCTTACAAGGCCGGGCGCCTGGCCGACGCCGACTCGATCTGCCAGCAGATCCTGGCCGTTGAGCCGGTGTGGTTCGACGCCCTGCACGTGCTCGCCGCGGTTCAGGCGGCGCAGGGCAGGCGCGAGTTGGCGCTGGCGACCTGCGAGCGGTCGCTGGCCGTTCGCCCAGGCTTCGCCGATGGGCACTACAACAAGGGCGCGCTGCTGCACGCGCTGGGTCGCTCCGACGAAGCCGTGGCCAGCTACGACCGCGCCCTGGCCCTGCAACCCGGCCACGCCCCGGCGCTGAACAATCGCGGCAATGCCTTGCGGGCCCTGGGCCGGTATGACGAGGCGGTGGCCAGCTTCGATCGCGCCCTGGCCATGCAGCCGTCGCTTTCCGAAGCCGTCATCGGCAGGGCCGGCGCCCTGGACGACCTGGCGCGCCATGACGAAGCCCTGGCCGGTTACGAGCGCGCCCTGGCCCTGCGGCCGGACCAGCCCGACATCCTGGCGGCTCGCGGCAACACCCTGCAGGCGTTGCGGCGGTATGAAGAGGCCCTGGCCAGCTATGACCGGGCCCTGGCCGTAAAGCCCGCCTTTCCCGAAGCCCTGACCAGCCGCGGCAACGCCCTGCACGGCCTGCGGCGCTTCGATGAAGCCCTGGCCAGCCACGACCGGGCGCTGGCCGCCCGGCCTGATTATCCGCAGGCCCATAACAATCGGGGGACTGCGCTTCGCGAGTTGAAGCGGCACGACGAGGCCCTGGCCAGCTATGACCGGGCCCTGGCCCTGAAGGCCGACTACGCCGACACGTTCGGCAACCGGGCCAACGCGCTGCACGAGCTGAAGCGTTATGATGAGGCGCTGCCGAACTACGAACAGGCGCTGATGCTTCGACCGGACCATCCCTACGCCTTCGGCGGGGCCGCCGACTGCGCCATCAAGCTGTGCGACTGGGAGCGGCGCGCGCATTACGCCGCCGGCCTGCCGGCGAGGATCCGAAGCGGGGACTCAGTCGTCTCGCCCTTCGTGCTGCTGGGCTATAGCGACGATGCGGCCCTGCAGCAGCGGTGTGCGGTCCGGTATGTTGAGGACCGCTATCGGGTCCGTTCGGGCGCGATCGGGACTCGTCCCGTCCGTCAGACCGGCAAGCTGCG
>CAZJBC010000319.1:0-3404 GCA_964543805.1 uncultured Brevundimonas sp. | reverse complement strand
AGAATCGCAATGATGAAACTTGCCCATCCGAGCCCTGGGCGCCGGCGTATCGGCGCTACCTGCCTTATCGCCCTTTGCTCTACGGCCGCTGTAACGGCCTGGGCCGCCCAGCCCTCCCGTGTCGTCGCTGAGATCGAGACCGTTGCGCCCGAGCCCCTCCGCGAAAGGACGGTCACCTCGGCAGGGACCGACAGGGCTTTGTCTCCCGCGCGCCCGATCCGGCTGGCCGCCGCCGACCAGCCGCCGGCTTCGCCCCCCGCCGCGCCGACCGTAGTGGAGTACGACAACACCTCGCCGATCCTCCTGCGCGGAACACTGCTCGGCGTCGATTCCAGCGGCCCCCATCCGATGGCCACAGTTCAGGTCGACGCCGACAGCAGGACTCCGGCGCGTACTTTCCAGGCGGAGTTCACCGCCCTCCAGTCCGGAACCCCCGGCAGCCAGGCCGATATCCGTGCAGGGGAAACGGTAACCATCAGTGGCCATACGGTGAAAGGCGCTGACGCCAATAACTGCGGCGCAGCCTGCCGCATGGGCGGAAGCCGCCTCACCTATGCCGATGGCTCGGCGGTGTTCAATGCGCAGAAGACAGCAGACCTTCAGCGGGGACTCGCCCCAGCGGGTCCAGCCTCCGGGCAATCGACCGGTGGCGATCAGTCCTCGCCGGGAGCGATAACCGGCTTTTCGCCCTTCACCAATTCGGTGACGCGAGAGGGGGCCGCGCCCGCATCCGCCACTGACGCCTCGCCCGCCGCTGGTGCCGCACTACCTTCGGCCCTCGGGAGACGCGCCGTGGTCATCAACGGCATCGTGCAGGTTGTGCCGGGCCCCTAAACGTGCCGTTCCTCCCCCGCTGAGAAGGCGAGGGAGGAACGCCTTCGTCTCTAGGCGTCGGTGGTTTCTGGCGCCGCCGCATCGCCCGCGACCGGGATCGCCAGTCCCAGCTTGTCGGTCATCACCAGGGTCATCAGCGCCTGCAGGACAGAGGCGTTGCCGCCGCCGTCCGCGCCGCCGCCGGTGATCGACACCTTTGGCACCACATCGACGCCGCTGGTCTCCAGCGCTTCGGCGAAGCGCTCGGCGACCTGACGGGCCAGCTGGTAGCGCGGACCGCCGGAGGCGGCGACCTGGCTTTCAATGGCCTGGGCCTGGGCAAGGCCCACCTTGGTCACCCGCTCGGCCTCGGCGCCGGCGAGGAAGACGATCTTTTTCGCCTCGCCTTCACCCATCAGACGCAGGGCGTCGGCTTCGGCCTTGGCCACCGTGCGGGTCTGATCCGCCTCCTGCTCGGCGCGGGCCAGGTTCGCCCGGCCGTTGTTTTCCTGCACCTTGATGGACAGCTCCGACTCGGTGATCGCGGTCTGCTGCTTGGCGCGGGATTCGGCGGCGCGCAGTTCGCGTTCCTTGTCGGCGGCGATCCGTTGACGCTCATAGGTGCCGACCTGTTCGTCGGCGATCTGGCGCTGACGCAGCTGGGTCAGGATGCGCTCGATCTGATCGTCGCCCTGAACGTCAGGTCGCGGCGTGCCGATCAGCACTTCCTGCAGCTCCAGATTATAGGCCAGGAACTTTTGCTTCATGTCTTCCGAAGACAGGTTCTGGATGGCGCTACGGTCCTGCAGTAGCTCGATCAGGGTGCGGGTCTGGCCGATGTTCTTGAAATAGGCGCTGACCATGGGATCAAGCGTCTGTTCGACCAGCTTCTTGATGTCGCCGAAGCGCTGGATGACCAGCGGCGCTTTGCGGTAGTCGATGTGCACCACGACCGAGACGGGCAGGGTGGGCTCGAAGGCGTCCTTGGTGATCAGCGACACCTCGGCCAGGTTCTCATCGAACTTGTGCGAGCCCGAAACCGACCGCTCCCATTTGAGGATGAAGTTGGTGGTCGGCACCATGGTCACCTGGCCGGCGAAGGTGTTGAAGGCGTATTTGCCGGGCAGCAGCGGATCGCGCCAGACGCCCCGCTGGCCGTTCTCGACCAGTTCGCCGTGACGGTAGGACTCGCCAGAGGTGTCGGCGCCGGCCTGGCCGGTATAGGAGACCACCACCCCCACCTGGCCGACCTCGACCACGGTCTTTTCGATCAGCTCCACCGTCGCGAACAGGCGGTTCACATAGTAGGTGCCTTCGACCAGCACCTGCAGCTGACGGCCGCGGCGCCCGCCGGCGGCCAAGAATTTTTCGGGATCCTGAAAGCTGTTGTGGAAGTTGGCTGCGTCCTCGGCCACTTCGCCGATGGCCGGCGCGATGATTTCACCGGCGGTCAAGGCGGGGCCGTCATGCACAGTGACCACGCCGATTTCGTCTTCAGCGTCCTTGATGACGACGGGCTCAAAGCCTTCCCGGTCTTCGATAACTTCGGCCATCTGCGCCAGCAGGGCGTTGTCGGCGGCGCTGAGGCCCAGGGCGAAGGTCTGGTCCCTGGTCACGACTACGAACTGCGCCAGGTTGATGGCGTAGGAGCCGTCACGCAGGATTTTGCGTTGTGGACCCTTCTGGCCGCCGGCGGCCAGAAAGCCGCGCGCATCCTGAAAGTCGGCGGCGACGGCGTTTGACGCCAGCGTCTGGTCCGACCCCAGGGGCAAGCCGTCACGTGCGAACACATAGCCAATGCGGCCTTGCGGCACCGTCACCAGCGGCTGGGTGTGCAGCCGGTACTGGAACGGAAAGAAAAAGTGCATGCCGCCGCGCAGCACCTCGGGCTGGAAGCCGGCTTCGCCGTGCAGGGCGATGATGCCGCCCTTCACGGAGCCTTTGCCGCTCCATAGTTTTTCGACGATGGCGATGCGGGTGTTGCCGATGTAGCGAACCACGCCGGACGCGATGAACAGCATAAGTGCAAACAGCACAAAGAGCGCCGTGGCGATCCACAGCGCGTAATGGGTAATCATGGAGGTCGAGCCCCTGAAAATGCGGCCACTGGATCGGGCCGGACGCAGGGAATTTAAGATGTTGCGTCGCAGCATCAAGGGTGATTGAGCGGAAATCTCAAGCTGGCGAACAGCTGAAAACTTAATATCGTTAAGATAAAGACGGTTATAAGTATAATTCGTCTTACTATATAGTTAGTAATGGCGCGGTATTGTTTATGGGCGGACAATCCGATAACGCTGATGTGATTTTTCGATATTTGTCGACCGTTCCGCCAATCAAACTGTCGCAAGACCGGATTGCGGTCGCCGGATCAACTGTTGCGTGTTGTCGCCGCCGGCCGCGGCGAGCGGAATTACTGGGCTCTACGCTCAAGCTTGAGTTACGGCCGCCGCGGGGCGTGAAACGGTGGACGAGCGCGCGCCAAAAGGCTAACCCGTGCCTCGCGCGGGCGTGGCGGAATTGGCAGACGCGCCGGACTCAAAATCCGGTTCCGAAAGGAGTGTCGGTTCGACCCCGACCGCCCGCACCAG
>CAZJBC010000318.1:0-3405 GCA_964543805.1 uncultured Brevundimonas sp. | reverse complement strand
GTGCTGCTGAAGGTGTTCAACACCAATGCGGCGACGTTCCAGACCTCGTGGTTCGTCGAGTCGCTGCTGACCGAGCTGGCGGTGCTGATGGTCCTGCGCACCCAGGGCCCCGCCTGGCGCAGCCGTCCAGGAACCATCCTCGTGTGGGCCAGCGTCGCCGTGGCCGTGATCGGCCTGGCCGCGCCCTATCTGGGTCCCGTCTCCGCCATCTTCGGCCTTGTGCCCCTGCCGCCCCTGTTGCTGGTCGGTCTGGTGGCGATCGTCGTCGGCTATGTGGCGGCGAGCGAGGCGGCCAAACTTTGGTTCTTCCGGCGGCTGAATATGACCGCGATCAAGGACGGGACGCGGCGGGCGGGACAAATTGCCGGGCAAAGGAGGCCCTCATGAAGCACGCCCTCATCCTGGCTCATCCGGACCGCAAGAGCTTCAACGCCGCGGTCGCCAAGGCCTACGCCGCCGCCGTCCGCGGCCTGGGCCACGAGGTGGAAAGCCGCGATCTCTACGCCATGGGATTTGATCCGTGCCTGCGAAAGGGCGAGCTGCCCTGGGCGCCCGGCCATGCGCCCGGCCCGGACGTGGTTGCCGAGCGCCAGGCTTTGGCGTCGTGCGATGTCTTCGTCTTTGTCTACCCCCTGTGGTTCAACGCTCCGCCAGCCATCCTCAAAGGGTATGTGGACCGGGTGTTCGGCTCAGGGTTCGGATTCGCCTCGGTGAGCGGGCGCAGCGATCCGCTGCTGGTTGGCCGCCGGCTGCTCAGCTTTTCCACCTCCGGGGCGCCGGAAGAATGGGTGCGCGATTCCGGCGCCATGCAGGCCCTGTCGCTAATCTTCGACAAGCACATCTCGGCCATGACCGGGGTTCGCGTCGTCGATCACGTCCACTTCGGCGGCGTGGTTCCCAATATGAGCCGCGAGGCCGGACAGGCCTGTCTGGACGACGTGGCCAGAGCGGTGACCCGAGCCTTCGGGGCCGCTCCGAACGCATGACCACCCGCAACCTCGAGGCCCTGTTCGAGCCGGCGTCCATCGCCCTGATCGGGGCGAGCGCCCAGGCGGGCAGCATCGGCGCGGTGCTGGTGCGCAACCTGACCGGCGCAGGGTTTGCAGGGCCGGTGTGGCTGGTCAATCCGCACGATGACGTCATCGAGGGCCATCGGGTTTACCGGGCCATCGCCGACCTGCCCGCCGCACCGGACCTGGCGATCATCGCCACGCCGGCGGCGAGCATTCCCGCCATCGTCAGCGAGCTGGGCGCGCGTGGCTGCCGCGCGGCGGTGGTGATCAGCACCGGCTTTTCCGACCCGGCCCTGCATCAGGCCCTGCTGGACGCCGCGCGCCCGACCCTGCTGCGCATCGCCGGGCCCAACTGCCTGGGGTTTCTGTCGCCGGCCCGAGGGATCAACGCCAGCTTCGCCCACCTGACGCCGGCGCCGGGAAGCTTGGCTCTGGTCGCCCAGTCCGGCGCGGTGACCACGGCGGCGCTGGACTGGGCGGCAGGGCGCGGCCTCGGCTTTTCCCAGGTGGTCACCTTAGGGGACATGGCGGACGTCGATTTCGGCGACGTGCTGGACTATCTGGCCAGCGATCCGGCCACCCACGCCATTATGCTCTACGTCGAGAGCATCCGCGATGCGCGCAAGTTCATGTCCGCGGCCCGCATCGCCGCCCGGGCCAAGCCGGTGGTGGCCGTCAAGGCCGGGCGCAGCGCCGCCGGAGCCAAGGCGGCCTGGTCGCACACCGGCGCCCTGGCCGGCTCGGATCTGGTCTATGACGCCGCCTTCCGCCGGGCCGGCATCGTGCGGGTCGACAGCCTGCGCGAGATGTTCGACGCCGTCGTCACCCTGACCAGCGGCGTAGCGGTGGCCGGCGATCGCCTGGCGCTGCTCACCAATGGCGGCGGGGCCGGCGTGATGGCTGCGGACGCCCTGGAAGCCAGGGGCGGCAAGCTGGCGGTCCTGTCGCCCCAGACCCTGGCGGCGCTGGATCCTGTTCTGCCCCGGGCCTGGTCGCACGGAAACCCGGCCGACATTATCGGCGATGCGCCGCCGGCCCGTTACGGCGCGGCGCTCAGCGTGCTGCTGAACGAGCCGGCCTGCGACGCCATCCTGGTGCTCAACTGTCCCACCGCCCTGGCCGACAGCGCCGCGGCGGCCCGGGTGGTGATCGACACCGCGGCCGCCGGGCCAAAACGCCCGATCCTGACCTGCTGGCTGGGCGATCCGGCGGCGCGCCCGTCGCGGGCCCTGTTCGCCGGGGCCATGATCCCGACCTATGAGACGCCGGAAGAGGCGGTCGACGCCTTCACCCATCTTGCGGGCCGCCATCGCAATCTTGAGCTGTTGGCCGAGGTTCCGGCCGGCGCCCTGGCCGAACCCGACCGCGCCTCGGCCGCCGCCCTGCTGGACACGGTCAGGGCCGAGGGGCGCACCGATCTGACCGAGCCCGAGGCCAAGGCGCTGCTCACCGCCTACGCCATCCCGGTGCTGGAAAGCCGGCCGGTCGAGACCCCGGCCGAGGCCGCCGCCCTGGCGGGCGAATGGCGGGGTCCGTTCGCCCTGAAGATCCTGTCGCCGGACATCACCCACAAGAGCGACGTGGGCGGCGTGGCTTTGAACCTGGGCTCGGCCGAGGCGGTGGAGCTGGCCGGCCGCGAGATGCTGGACCGGGTCCGGCAAAAGGCGCCCGCCGCCCGCATCGAAGGCCTGGTGTTGCAGCAGATGGCCGACCGCCCCCACGGGCGCGAACTGATCGTCGGCCTGTCCGCCGATCCGACCTTCGGGCCGGTGCTGCTGTTCGGCCAGGGCGGAGTGGAGGTCGAGGTGGTCAGCGACCGGGTCATGGGCCTGCCGCCGCTGAACCGGCCTCTGGCCCTGGACATGATTGGGCGCACGCGCATCGCCCGCCGCCTGGGCGCCTACCGAGACCGGCCGGCGGCGGACGTTTCCGCCGTGGCCGACGTATTGGCCCGTCTGGGCCAGCTGGCGCTGGATTTCCCGCAGGTGCTCGAACTCGACATCAATCCCCTCATCGCCGACGAGGCTGGCGTGCTGGCCATGGACGCGCGCGTGCGGCTGGCGGGGGACGCCACGCCCCGGCCCGCTGCGATCCGGCCCTATCCGCAAGACCTAGCCGCCACGGCCACGCTTGCGGGGGGCGCGACGCTGCAGGTGCGCGCCATCCGTCCGCAGGACTCCGCCGACCTGGCGCAGCTGATCGCCCGCTCGCGGGACGAGGACGTGCATTTCCGGTTCCGCGGCTCGCTGCGTGAACTACCCCGCGCCTGGGCCGACCGCCTGGCTCAGATCGACTACGAGCGGGAAATGGCCCTGGTCGGTTTTGAGGGGACAGAGCTGGCGGGAGTCGCGCGCCTGCTTCTGCATCCGCTTGAGCGCCTGGACCTCGGTCA
>CAZJBC010000317.1:0-3450 GCA_964543805.1 uncultured Brevundimonas sp. | reverse complement strand
CAGAACGAACAAGCCGATGGCAATCAGGCCGACAACGTAGAGAATTCGGACGAGCAGGCTGCCGATCAGCTGATCGAAGCTCCAGAAGCGCGAAAACAGCGCCTGTGCGCCGCCGTTCGTGGCTGGCGCCGATGGATTGTCTGTCATGGTGGCCCCCGAAGGCTGTTGGACGATATCCCCGGAGAAATAAGAACCCGATCAAGCGCGTTTGGCAAACACCGTTATGCAAGATGACCGCTAGAACTTCTTGTCCATGACCGTGATGCTCTGGGTATCAGCGATGCAGCGGCCGCCGAGCGTGGCCTCCAGGCAGTTGGTTTGCGGCGGCACGGACGGGCGCATCGTCGCATTGCGGGCGTCCTTCTCGGCGCCCTGCTGGGCGATCGCCGCCTCCCGGGCGTTCGGAGGAATGCCGGCCTGGCCGCCCTTGGGCGAGCGGGGGTAGTTGGTCAGCTCGGCGAAACAGGCGCCGCGCTGAGCGGGCGTCATGCGTTCGAAATCCTGGCCTGTGCAACCCAGCTTGAGGGCCTTGGGCAGCGAAGGCGGCGGGGGTCCTGGGACGGCGGCGACTTCCGGCGGCCGCGCCGACGGGCTGGACGGAATCGATGACGGGGCGACGGGGAGGGTCGCTTCGGTCTGGCGGGCCTGAAAAGTTGGCTTGGGCGGCGATTCCCTGACGGGCTTTTCAGGTTTCGGCTCAGGCTTTGGCGGCGGTGAATGAGGCCGCACCAGGGTGACGTTTAAGCCGCCTAGGTAAGGCCGGCGAACGAATGCCGGTTGCTGCAAGGCGACCAGCAGCACCAAAAGCTGCACGCCTAGTGAAACGGCCAGGGCGACCAGCCATCTCTGCCAGGGTTTTGGGCGCCGTATCCCCATTATCGGTCTCTGCCACGCCCCCGCGCGTCCGACTAGAAAGATAATGGGGCGGAACGGAGGCTCGCATGGGTTTCGGCGTTAATTGCGGACAGGCGCCGCCAATCGCGTGCTTGACCCGGGAGCCCTTCACGGGTAGGGAACGCGCTCATTTTCGAGGCGGGATCGGACGAAAGTTCGGCCCCGCCGTTTCGTGCTTGGATAAAGCCCGATCGAGAACGCCGTAACGACAGACGCCTTAAGACCCACCGAAGCGCCTCGGCCCAACGGCACACGCTTCCATCAAGAGCAAAGAGTAAAAGAACTTTATGCCAACAATCAACCAGCTCCTCCGCAAGCCCCGGCGCCCTCTGCCGTCGCGGAACAAGGTGCCCGGCCTGAAAGGCTGCCCCCAACGCCGCGGCGTTTGCACCCGGGTCTACACGACCACCCCGAAGAAGCCGAACTCGGCGCTTCGTAAGGTCGCCAAGGTCCGCCTGACCTCGGGCATTGAAGCCCTGTGCTACATCCCCGGCGAAGGCCACAATCTGCAGGAGCACTCGGTGGTCCTGATCCGCGGCGGCCGGGTCAAGGACCTTCCCGGCGTCCGCTATCACATCCTGCGCGGCGTGCTCGACACGCAAGGCGTCAAGGACCGTAAACAACGCCGGTCGCTCTACGGCGCCAAGCGCCCGAAGTAAGGATCAGACAAGATGTCCCGCCGCCACCGCGCCGAGAAGCGCGAAGTTCTACCCGATCCGAAATTCGGCGACCTGACGGTCACGAAATTCATGAATTACGTCATGTACGAAGGCAAGAAGGCCGTCGCCGAGAATATCGTCTATGGCGCCTTCGACATCATCACCGACAAGCGCAAGGACCAGACCGCGATCGAGACCTTCCACTCGGCGCTGGAAAACGTCGCGCCGGCGGTTGAAGTCCGCTCGCGCCGGGTCGGCGGCGCCACCTATCAGGTGCCGGTTGAAGTCCGTCTCGACCGCCGCAAGGCCCTGGCGATCCGCTGGCTGGTGAGCGCCGCCCGCAAGCGCGGCGAAAACACCATGACGGAAAAGCTGGCGGCTGAACTGCTGGACGCATCCAACAACCGCGGCGTCGCGGTGAAAAAGCGCGAAGACACCCACAAGATGGCCGAAGCCAACCGGGCCTTCTCCCACTACCGCTGGTAATCAGGCCCGCCCGAAAAACGGAGCGGGCGGACCCAAAAGGCCCGCCCGCTCCGAACCTTTGAAGAGTATCCAATGCCTCGCACGACACCGATCCAAGACTACAGAAACTTCGGGATCATGGCCCACATCGATGCGGGCAAGACGACCGTGACCGAGCGGATTCTGTATTACACCGGCAAGAGCCACAAGATCGGCGAAGTGCACGACGGCGCGGCCACCATGGACTGGATGGAGCAGGAGCAGGAGCGCGGCATCACCATCACCTCGGCCGCGACCACCGCGATCTGGGACAACCACCGCCTCAACATCATCGACACCCCGGGTCACGTGGACTTCACCATCGAAGTTGAACGCAGCCTGCGCGTCCTCGACGGCGCCGTTGCGGTGCTGGACGGCAACCAGGGCGTTGAGCCCCAGACCGAAACCGTCTGGCGCCAGGCCGACCGCTACAATGTTCCGCGCATCGTGTTCGTCAACAAGATGGACAAGATTGGCGCCGACTTCGACGCCTGCGTCAAATCGATCCGCGACCGTCTGGGCGCCAAGGCCGTGCCGATCCAGCTGCCGATCGGCTCTGAATCCACCCTGCGCGGCATCGTCGACCTGGTGCGCATGAAGGCGGTTGTCTGGGACAACGATGGCCTGGGTGCGACCTATCGCGATGAGGAAATCCCCGCCGACATGCTGGCCGCCTGCAAGGCCGCCCGCGAATTCATGATCGAAAACGCCGTCGAACTCGATGACGAGGCGATGGAAGCCTATCTGGGCGGTGAAGAGCCCTCAGTCGATGTCATCAAGAAGTGCCTGCGCAAGGCCGTGCTGTCGGGCGCCTTCTATCCGATCCTCGCCGGCTCGGCCTTCAAGAACAAGGGCGTCCAGCCCCTGCTCGACGCCGTGGTCGACTATCTGCCCAGCCCTGTCGACATTCCGCCGACGCCGGGGATTGACTTCAAGACCGATGAGCCGACCGTGCGTCAGGCCTCGGACGACGAGCCCCTGTCGGTCCTGGCCTTCAAGATCATGGACGACCCCTTCGTCGGCACCCTGACCTTCTGCCGCGTCTATTCGGGCAAGATCGAAACCGGCATGGGCCTGCTCAATTCTTCGCGCGACAAGCGCGAGCGGGTCGGCCGCATGCTGCTGATGCACGCCAACAACCGCGAAGACATCAAGGAAGCTTTTGCAGGCGACATCATCGCCCTGGCTGGCCTGAAGGACATGCGCACGGGCGACACCCTGTGCGACCCCTTAAAGAGCCCGGTCATCCTCGAGCGTATGACGTTCCCGGAACCCGTCATCGAAATCGCCATCGAGCCGAAGTCCAAGGCCGACCAGGAAAAGCTGGGCGTCGCCCTGGGCAAGATGGTCGCCGAAGATCCCTCCTTCACCGTCCACACCGACCAGGAGTCGG
>CAZJBC010000316.1:0-3490 GCA_964543805.1 uncultured Brevundimonas sp. | reverse complement strand
ACAACCAGAAGGTCCTGCGTGTCGACAACGCCCTGTTCGCCGCCGCCGTCGATCGCGTGGCCACCATCTCGGCGGAAAAGTCCCGCTCGGTGAAAATGGCGGTCGAGTCCGGCAAGATGGTCCTGACCGTGCGCAATATGGAAGCCGGCCAGGGCGTCGAGGAACTGGAAATCGACTACGACGGCGAGCCGTTCGAGATCGGGTTCAATGCGCGTTATCTGCTGGATGTGGCGGGGCAGATTCACGGCTCGGAAGCCGAGTTCCGGTTTGCGGACCCGGCGTCCCCGACGCTGGTGCTCGATCCCGAGGATAGCGGCGTCCAGTACGTGCTGATGCCGCTGCGGGTTTAGATTTTTGTATTCCGCTCATCCCCGCGAAAGCGGGGACCTAGTTCTTTCCAGTTCCACGAGTTTGGGAATGGCTTTCTATGTCTACATCCTGGCGAGCCGCCGGAATGGCACGCTGTATGTCGGCATGACCGAAAGCCTCGTGGTCCGCATATCCCAGCACAAACTGAAAATAGGGCCTGGTTTCACCGCGCAGTACGGCGTGGACATGCTCGTATGGTATGAAATCCACGACAGCCGTGAAGGGGCGTTCAAGCGCGAACGCCAGATCAAGAAGTGGAACAGGGTTTGGAAGCTGGAACTGATCGAACGCTCCAATCCCGAATGGCGCGATCTTTGAGAAGACCTGTTCTAGGTAAAAGAACTGGGTCCCCGCTTTCGCGGGGATGAGCGGAATTTATTTGTGACTCGCGCCGTCCTCACCAACCTCACCCTCACCGACTTCCGCTCCTATGATCGTGCGAGCCTGAACACTCATGGCCGCACGACCTACCTCTTCGGCCCCAATGGGGCGGGCAAGACCAACCTGCTGGAGGCCATCAGCTTCCTGACCCCCGGGCGTGGCCTGCGCGGAGCGCCGGCGCCGGAGGCGGGGCGCAGGCTGCCGGGCGAGGCCAGGGGACGGGCCTGGGTTGTCTCGGCGGTCATTGCGGGGGATGACGGCGAGGTTCAGACCGGGACCGGCCTGGAAAGTGTTGATGCGCCCCGACGGAGCGTGCGCATCGAGGGCGAGACCGTTCCGCCCAGCCGCCTGTCTGACCTCATCCGCCTGGTCTGGCTGACCCCGCAGCAGGATCGGCTGTTCCTCGACGGCGCGGCCGAGCGGCGGCGGTTCTTCGACCGGCTGGTCTTCGCCGCCGAGCCGGCTCACGCTTCGAGCGTCGCCGCCTACGACAAGGCCATGCGCGAGCGAAACGCCCTGTTGGCGCAGGATGCCCCCGATCCCGTGTGGCTCGACGCCCTGGAGAGCCAAATGGGCGAAGCGGGGGCTGTGATGGCCGCGGCGCGGGCGCGGACCCTGGAGGCCCTGCAGATCGAGATCGAGACCCGAACCGACCGTCCTTTCCCCCAGGCCCGCCTGGCCCTGGCCGGCGACTACGGGGCGGGGCTGGAACCGTCTGAACTGACTCGCCTTTTGGCCGTCTCGAGGGCGCGCGACGCGGCCTCTGGGCGCACCCTTTCGGGCCCTCATCGGGGCGATCTGGAGGTTGTGCATGCGACGCGCGATCGCCCCGCCGCCGAATGTTCGACCGGCGAGCAGAAGGCCTTGATTCTAAATCTCGTTTTGGCGCAGGCCTCACGACTTTCTCGTGTCATTTCCAGCCCGAATCCTGTATTGCTTCTGGATGAAGTCGCGGCCCATCTGGACCAGTCCAGACGGGCGGCATTGTTCGATGAAATCGAGGCGCTGGGCCTGCAGGCCTTCCTGACGGGAACCGACCAGTCGCTGTTTGAGGAATTGAAGGGCAGGGCCCTCGGCGTCCGCGTCGAAGAGGGCCATCTGACCCCTCTGGAAGACTAAATGGCTGAAGACAATTTGCCCGACGAAATCCCGACCGAAGACGGTCAAGGGGATTACGGCGCGGACTCCATCAAGGTGCTCAAGGGCCTGGACGCGGTGCGCAAGCGCCCGGGCATGTACATCGGCGACACCGATGACGGCTCGGGCCTGCACCACATGGTCTATGAGGTGGTCGACAACGCCATCGACGAGGCCCTGGCGGGGCACGCGACCCTCGTTCAGGTGATCCTCAACGCCGACGGCTCGGCCACGGTCACCGACGACGGGCGCGGCATTCCCACCGACATGCACGACGAGGGTGTCTCGGCCGCCGAGGTCATCATGACCCAGCTGCACGCCGGCGGTAAGTTCGATCAGAATTCCTACAAGGTCTCAGGCGGCCTGCACGGGGTGGGCGTGTCCGTGGTCAACGCCCTGTCCGACTGGCTGCAGCTGAAGATCTACCGCGACGGCAAGGCCCACGAGATGCGCTTCGAGCGCGGCGATGCGGTGGTGCCGCTGAAAATTACCGGCGAGGCGCCGATCCGCACCGAAGGGTCCAAAAAGGGCGAGCCCCTGACCGGCACCGAAGTTACCTTCATGCCGTCGCTGGACACCTTCGCCCACATCGATTTCGACCTGAAGACCCTCGAGCACCGCCTGCGCGAGCTGGCGTTCCTGAACTCGGGCGTGCGGATCGTCTTCAAGGACCTGCGCGGGCCCGAACCGTTCGAGGAAATCCTCTCCTACGAAGGCGGGGTCGAGGCTTTCGTGCAGCACCTGGACAAGGCCAAGAAGCCGATCATCCCCCGGCCCATCGTCATTCGCGGCGTGCGCGAGAAAGTGCAGATCGACCTTAGCCTGCAATGGAACGACAGCTACCACGAGACCATGCTGTGCTTCACCAACAACATCCCCCAGCGGGATGGCGGCACGCACCTGTCGGCCTTCCGCGCGGCGCTTACGCGGATCATCACCAACTATGCGGAAAGCTCGGGCGCGGCCAAGCGCGAGAAAGTCACCGTCACCGGCGAGGACGCCCGCGAAGGCCTGACCTGCGTGCTGTCGGTCAAGGTGCCCGACCCCAAGTTCTCGTCCCAGACCAAGGACAAGCTGGTCTCTTCCGAAGTGCGCCCGGCCGTCGAGGGCCTGGTTCAGGAGGGCATAGGCTCCTGGTTCGAGGAACATCCTGCCGAAGCAAGGCTGATCGTCCAGAAGATCACCGAGGCTGCCGCCGCCCGCGAGGCCGCCCGCAAGGCCCGCGAGCTGACCCGCCGCAAATCGGCGCTGGATATCTCATCCCTGCCCGGCAAGCTCGCCGACTGTTCGGAAAAAGACCCGGCGCTATCGGAAATCTTCATCGTCGAAGGCGATTCCGCCGGCGGCTCGGCCAAACAAGCGCGCAACCGCGAGAACCAGGCCATTCTCCCCCTGCGCGGCAAAATTCTGAATGTGGAGCGGGCCCGCTTCGACCGCATGCTGGGCTCGGATCAGGTCGGCACCCTGATCACCGCGCTCGGCGCCGGCATCGGCCGCGACGACTTCAACATCGAAAAGATCCGCTACCACAAGATCGTGCTGATGACTGACGCCGACGTCGACGGCGCCCACATCCGCACCCTGCTGCTCACCTTCTTCTACC
>CAZJBC010000315.1:0-3517 GCA_964543805.1 uncultured Brevundimonas sp. | reverse complement strand
GCGCGCCGTCGTGCTCGGCGACATGCAGGCTGAGATCGAATTTTGTGAAGGCGCTCTCCGGAATCACCGGCGCCGCGCTCAATCCGGTGAAATGCAGTTCGCTCCGTGGTTCGTTATGCAGCGTGAACAACACCTGCGTGATCGGCGACCAGGCCCGGCCCGACCTGTTCGCTCTGAACATCGTGCGGCCCGAACCGCTCTACGCAGGCGTGGTCGAAGCCGTCGAACGGCTGGATGCCCTGGGGACGATCGTCACGCCCCTGGACGCGGCGGCGCTTAAGGCGACCTTGCAACGCGCGATCGCGGAAGGCTTTGAGGCCTGCGCCATCGCCTTCCTCCATTCGGATCTCAACCCGGCCCACGAGGCCGCCGCCGCCGACCTCGCCCGCGCGGCAGGGTTCAAGTTTGTCGCCGTCTCGCACGAGGTCAGTCCCCTGCCCCGCTTCCTGCCCCGCGCCGGAACGACCGTGGTCGACGCCTATCTGACGCCGGTGCTGCGCGCCTATGTCGACCAGGTCGAACGGGCGGTGGGCGGCGCGCCCCTGTGGTTCATGACCTCGAGCGGCGGCCTGGTTCGCGCCAGCGCCTTCCGGGGCCGCGACGCGATCCTGTCAGGGCCCGCCGGCGGCGCGGTCGGCGTGGCCATGACCGCCGAAGCAGTGGGCGCAAAGGCCGTGCTGGGCTTCGACATGGGCGGCACTTCGACCGACGTGTGCCGCTATGCCGGGACACTGGAGCGCAGGGACCAGACCAGCGTCGCGGGCGTCAAGGTGCGCGCGCCCATGCTGGACGTGGAGACCGTTGCGGCCGGCGGCGGGTCGATCCTGACCTTCGACGGCCTGCGCGCCCGGGTGGGACCGGCCAGCGCCGGGGCCGATCCGGGACCGGCCTGCTACGGAAAGGGCGGTCCGGCCACGATCACCGACGCCAACCTTGTGCTCGGCCGCCTGGACACCGCGCGCTTTCCGCACATCTTCGGCCCTGGCGCCGATCAGCCGCTGGATGAGGCCGCGGCACGGGCCGCCCTGACCACCCTGGCCCGGCAGATGGGCGCGGCTAGCCTACAGGCTGCGGCGGAAGGCTTCATCGCCATCGCGGTCGAACAGACGGTCCAGGCCATCCGCCGTATTTCCACCGAGCGCGGCTTCGATCCGCGCGACCATGCGCTGGTGGCTTTCGGCGGCGCGGCCGGCCAGATCGCCTGCGACGTGGCCGAGGCGCTGGGCGTGCGCGAAGTGCTTTGTCCGCGTTACGCCTCCCTGCTGTCGGCCTGGGGCATCGGCCAGGCCCAGGCGGCGAGTTTGCGGCAGGCGGGTCTGGAAGAGAGGCTTGGTGACGCCGGACTGGCGGCGGCGGCGCGGTTAGCGGACCGTCTGGGGCAAGAGACGGCGGACGCTCTCAAGGCTCAAGGCGCCGAACCAGGACAAGCCGCTGTTCGCTTGCTGCTGCGTTATGAGGAAGCCGACGCGGTGCTGCCGGTTGAGATGGACAGCGCGTCTCGGACCTTGGCGGCGTTTGAGGCGGCTCACCGGCGGCTGTTCGGCTTTGTGGAGGCGGGCCGAGCCGTGATCATCGCCAGCGTGGAGGTCGAGATGACAACCCCTCCCCCATTGCGAAGCCGTGGGGGAGGGGGACCGCGAAGCGGTGGAGGGGGCGAGCCGCATCCGCCGACGGTGCGTGGGGCTCGCCCCCTCCGCGCCTTGGGCGGTCCTCCCCCGTTTCACGGGGGAGGTGTTGAAGGGCTGATCCTGCGCGACGACACCCAGATCTTCGCGCCGGGCGGATGGAGCGCAAGCGTCGACGATGACGACCTGATCCGCCTTCGGCGCGGGACGGCCCCTACAACCACCGCGCCCGACTCCTCTCCCACCGCCGACCCCGTCACCCTCGAGCTGTTCAACCGCCGCTTCATGGGCGTGGCCGAAGCCATGGGAGCGGCGCTGGAGCGGACGGCCCAGTCGGTCAACATCAAGGAGCGGCTGGATTTTTCCTGCGCTCTTTTCGATACGGAGGGCGGCCTGGTCGCCAATGCGCCGCACATGCCGGTGCACCTGGGCAGCATGGGCGCGAGCGTGCGGGCCGTGCGCGACCGCCACCCGACCTTGCATCCCGGCGAGGCCTTCGCCCTCAACAACCCCTACGCCGGCGGCACCCATCTGCCGGACATCACCGTCGTGATGCCGGTTTTCACCGAGGGCGATCAGCCGGCCTTCTACGTCGCGGCGCGCGGCCACCATGCCGATGTGGGCGGCGTGCAGCCAGGCTCCATGCCGCCGTTCTCAAAGACCATCGGCGAGGAGGGCGTGCTGTTCGACGCCCTGCCGATCATGGCCGCGGGTCGGTTCCTGGAAGGCCCTGCCCGCGCCGCCCTGACCGCCGGTCCGTGGCCTGCCCGCGCGCCGGACCGCAATATCGCCGACCTCAAGGCCCAGATCGCCGCCTGCCAGGCTGGGGCGGGCGCCGTCTCCGCGATGATCGAGGCGTTTGGCGCCGGCCAGGTCGCCCGGTACATGGCCTTCGTCCAGGCCAACGCCGAAGCCTGCGTGCGCCGGGCCATCGGCTCGCTGAAGGACGGCGAGGCCGTGGTTCCCATGGACGGCGGCGGCGAAATCCGCGTTTCCATCAGGGTCGATGCGGCGGCGGGATCGGCGATCATCGATTTCACCGGCTCCAGTCCCACCCTGCCCTCGAACTTCAATGCGCCCTCGGCCATTGTCGATGCGGCGGTGCTCTACATCTTCCGCACCCTGGTCGAGGACGACATCCCCCTGAACGCCGGCTGCCTTGCGCCCCTGACCATCATCACCCCGCCTCATTCCATGCTGAACCCCGATCCACCCGCGGCGGTGGTGGCCGGCAATGTCGAGACCAGCCAGCACATCGTCGATGCGCTCTACGCGGCCCTGGGCGCCTGCGCCAATGCCCAGGGCTCGATGAACAACTTCACCTTCGGCGGGCCGGGCGGTGAATATTACGAGACCCTGTGCGGCGGGGTCGGCGCCACGGCAAAGGCCGACGGGGCCTGCGCCATCCACAGCCACATGACCAATTCGCGCCTGACCGATCCGGAAATCCTCGAGCGCCGTTTTCCGGTGCGCGTCGAGGCCTTCGCCGTGCGGCGCGGCTCGGGCGGGGCGGGAGGGCGAACCGGCGGCGACGGCGCCGTGCGGCGCATTCGCTTCCTCGAGCCGATGGAAGCGGCCCTGCTCTCCACCCGCCGGGACCACGCGCCGCAGGGGCTGGCGGGCGGTGGTGCGGGGCTTGCAGGCGCTCAGCGTTTGATTGCGGCCTCAGGCGCTGTAAAAGAGCTAAAGGGCTGTTTTTCGTTGAAACTGACGCCGGGCGACGTCATCGAGATCGAAACGCCGGGCGGCGGCGGTTTCGGAAGCGCCGGACGGGAATGAGGAAGACATGACGATCAGATCCCTGGGATTCTTCGCCGCAGCCCTGACGCTTGCCGCCAGCGCCGCGCTGGCCCAGACGCCCGCGCCAGCGCCCGCCGCCGGCGCAGCCGCCA
>CAZJBC010000314.1:0-3538 GCA_964543805.1 uncultured Brevundimonas sp. | reverse complement strand
GCACACCGCGGTGGCGTGGATGCGGCTGATGGTCGACCATCGCCGCGCCATGGCCAGGATTTGGCGTCGCGAACTGGCCGGATCGGGCCTGACTCTGACGAACGAGCAACCCGGCGGCATCCCCTGGCGGTTCAATGTGCTGGTCCCAGGCGGCCACCGCGATGCTGTCGCCGAGGCGCTTCGCCGCGCCGGATATGACGCCAGTCCGTGGTATCCTGTCGTCGCGCGCTTCTTTGAAAACGCCCCGGATTACAAAGGGCGCTGGCCCAAAGCCGCCCGGATCGAGGATGAAATATTAAATCTTTGGGCCGACGACAGTATAAACGAAACCCGGATTCGCGGCGCCTGCGCCGTCATCAAGGACTACCTCTGAAAGGGCCAGGCCCGTGAGCCGCAATGACGCGCTGATTGACCTCGTGGACTGCACCCTGCGTGACGGCAGCTACCAGGTCGACTTTGGTTTCACCTTCAACCAGACCCGCGACCTGGTGACAGCGCTGGAGCGCGCCGGCATCCGCTGGATCGAGGCCGGGCACGGCCTGGGCCTCGGCGCCCCCGCATCCGGCAAGGTCAAGTCGGCGGAGACTGACGTCTCCTACATGGACGCGGCCCGCGCCGGCGCCAAAACCGCCAAGGTCGGCGTCTTCGCCATGCCCGCCTATGCGAAGATCGAAGACATCCAGGCCGCCGCCGATCACGGCATGGACTTCATCCGCATCGGCATCGACGCCGCCCGCTATCGCGAGGCGCAGGCCTTTGTGTCCGAGGCCGTGCGCCTGCGCCTGCACACCACGGTCTTCCTGATGAAGAGCTACACCCTGCCCTTCACCGAACTGGAAGACGGCGCGCACATCTTCGAGGACTGGGGCGCATCCGCCGTCGCCATCGTCGATTCCGCTGGCGGCATGACGCCCGACCAGGTGAGCGACTACGTCAGCGCCGTCCACGTCCACACCAGCCTGGACGTCGCCTTTCACGGCCATGACAATATGAAGCTGGCCTGCGGCAACGCCATGGCCGCAGCGGCGGCTGGCGCGACCATGCTGGACGCGTCCTTGCGCGGCATTGGACGGTCCAGCGGCAACGCCCAGATCGAGGCCCTGGCGGCCGGTCTGGAGCGCTCGGGCTATGAGTGCGGCACGGACCCCCTGGCCCTGTGCGCCGTGGCCGAGCAGTTCATCACCAATCCGGCCACCCACAACGGCGTCACCTCCGTCGATCTGGTTCAGGGCATGGCCAAGGTCCATTCCGGCATGCAGGCGCGCATCGACTATGCGGCGCGGGTATTTGGCCTGGATCCGTTCGTCCTGACCCTGGCGGTCGGCGAAGCCGGCGGCGGCCTCGACATGAGCGAAGATGAAGTCATGGGCCTGACCCAGCAGCTGGTCGCCACAGCGCGCGTGCAAGGGCGGGCGTTCGGTTGAGCGGCTCGCGTCCGGTCGATCAGTGGCGCGGCGAGTTCGGCGCTGCGTACATCACCCGCAATGTCGCCGATGAGGCCGCGGTCCGCCAGCGCACCCTGATGTGGGGCCGCTTCATGTGGCAGATGATGAGCGCTCTGCCGAAATCCATCCTCGAGGTCGGCTGCAATATCGGCATAAACTTACGCGCCCTGGACCGCGTGGTGGGCGCCGAACTGTTTGCCGTCGAGCCCAATTCAGCGGCGCGCGAAGTCGTGCTGCGCGAAGGCGTTCTGCCCGCCGACCACCTGTTCGACGCCGACGCCTCAAAGCTGCCAATGGCCGACGGCGCGGTGGAGCTGTCGTTCACCACCGGCGTGCTGATCCACGTGCCGCCGTCCGAACTGGACGCGGCGGTGGACGAGCTTTATCGCGTATCGTCCCGCTACATCCTGATGAGCGAATATTTCGCCGACCAGCCGGAGGAGAAATCCTATCGCGGCCAGGAAGGCCTGCTGTTCAAGCGCGATTTCGGCAAGTTCATGCTGGACCGCCACCCGGACCTTATGATTCTCGACTACGGGTTCTTCTGGCGAGACGCTGGCGCGGTGGACAACGGGAATTGGTGGCTGTTCAGGAAGGCGGGCTAACCCCCGAGGCCCGATCTTCCCCCCAAAAGCGCTCCGCGACGTTGAACCCGGGCCCAAGCTCCTCCCGCAAGCGCCAAGCTAGGCTTTTCCCAGCTGCGTTGAATTCCGTCCAAAAGCCATCTGGCCAGCAGGTGTTCGCCGGATCATCCCAATTCAGCGTTTGGTCAAGCTGTTCAGCCCACCCGACTAACGCGGTCTTCAACTCGCTGGAGATCGGAAGAGTCTCGGGATTTATGTTGCCGACCTGATCCGACCCGTCCTCCCACAGGGGGAAGCAGCCATAGTCAGCCATTAGCCTTATGCGTCGGATCTGCGGGGCGTTCACCGCACACACACCGCATACAGAAAATCCACCTGCGCCTTGTCGTGGGTCTCGGTGACCCGGCCGGTAGCCACGTCGCGGAACACGGAGTCCGCCATCGCTTTCAGGTCCGTCTCGTCCTCGAAATAGGCCATGACCTGGCCCTTGCGGAAATCATCTTCCGCCGCGATCCGGTAGCGGTTGGCGCCTTCGCGGGTGGCTGAGGCGCGCAGATGGTGCAGCGGGCCGGCCGAGACGATGAAGGCGCGGCCGCCGGGGGCCAGGGCGCGTTTGTATTCCTTCATGGCGGCGATCAGGCCCGCCGCGTCGTCCTCGTAGTGGATGACGTTGAGCGACAGCAGGATGTCGAACATCTTGTCCGGGAACGGCAGGTCGCGGTTGGTCCCGGCCTGCATGGTCACGTCCAGGTTCTGATCGGCAGCGGCCTGGCGCGAGATGGCGACCATGTCCTCATTCACCTCGACGCCGTAGCATTGGCAGCCGCGGTCGTGGAACGGGACCAGGTTGTTCAGATACATCGCGCCCACATCGAGCACCCGGGTGGAGCGGCCGATGTCGGGGGCGAGCGAGCAGTAGCGCTTGGAGAACAGCGCCCGCAGCATCAGCTCGCTGGGATGATGCCGGACGAAGCGCTCCGGCAGGCCCAGGTTCGCTCCGGTCCAGGCTTTGGACTTTTCGTTCATGAAGGTGAGGTAACCCGATTCCGAAATTTATTTTCATTCGTCATCCCGGCTCTCGCCGGGATGACGAACATCATTTTACCCCCAGATGCTCCATCGCCGGCGGGATCAGCGAGGCGGCCAGCAGCACCGCCATGGTGACGTTGAACACCTTCAGCGCCCGCGGCCGGTCGAGGAACCGGCGCAGGCCCGCCCCTGCCCCGGTCCACAGCAGCACGACCGGAATGTTCACGCTCAGCATCACCAGGCTGAGGATCGCCAACGCCGAAATGAAGTGCTCCTGCGGCGCATAGGTCGCGATGGCGCCCAGCGCGCCGGTCCAGGCTTTCGGATTGACCCATTGAAAGGACACCGCCTGGAAAAAGCTCATCGGATGCGGCTTGCCGCCGCCCAGGCCAAGGCCCGAGGCGGTGGCGATCATCCAGGCCAGATAGAGCAGATAGAGGGTGCCCAGCGCCCAAAGAATGTCCTGCAGCACTGGAAAGG
>CAZJBC010000313.1:2776-3562 GCA_964543805.1 uncultured Brevundimonas sp. | reverse complement strand
CGCATAGGTCATGTCGCGCTGGATGCATTCCTCGACGTCGTACTTGGGATCCTCGAACTCGTAGGAAATGTATTCGAGCAGGGCGCGCTCGTTGAAATCCTTGATCGGGAAAACGGACTTGAACACCGCTTCCAGGCCCTCGTCTCGACGATCCGCGGCGCGCGTTTCGCGCTGCAGGAACTGCTCATAGGACGAGCGCTGAACCTCGATGAGGTTCGGCATCTGGACGGCTTCCGGGATGCGGCCGAAGGAATAGCGGATCCGCTTGCGGCCGGTGAAGGATTGCGACATCGATGTTTCCCTTGGGTGCGCGGGGAAAAGTGGAGCCCGCGCGCGGTCTGGTTTTGCTTTCCGATGCGTCCACCCTCTGTGGCGGGGCCACAGGACGCGGGGAAGTCAATCTTGCCGAAAACGACAAGACGCGCCTTCGCTCGATCAAGGGCGATGATCGAGCCTCGGCGCTTAAGCGCTACGAATGGGATTCGTGCGGACGGCGTATATAGCGGTTCGTGCGACGAAATAAAGGCCCTTTCGTCAGGGAATTCGGAGTGGGCCGCTCTTCACGACCGAGCGCTGCCTACTTTACGACTTGGCGGAAAGTGGCGCTGATACGTGCCCCCGCAGCTGCCACCTTGGGGATAGCGTGTAACCAATCAGCCTGTACCTCATCAGAAATATGCAAGAGGCTTCCGCTCGGCAGCGAGTAAGCGACCTCAATTGTCTGATCCAACTTGAGCCGAAAGAGGATGGATCGCTCTGTACCTAGCGAGATGATGGCAACACCGG
>CAZJBC010000313.1:0-2766 GCA_964543805.1 uncultured Brevundimonas sp. | reverse complement strand
CACCGGTCTCCGGCGCTAGGTCCTGGCTGGAATCCGAATGGAAGCCCATCGAGGAGTCACCGTCGGGATAATAGTTGAGCAGGCAATTGTTGGGGCGCCAACCGAGCTGGACCTCAACTCGGGAGCAAAGAGACCCAATAGTGGACGGCATTGGCACGGCCTCGTAGGCGATCTGTGAATAGTCGTAGGACACTCCGAAGCTGGCGGTCTTGCGCGCTCTCATGCGTTCGTCCCACGAGACCGTCGAAATTAATTCCTCGAACAGAATATTTGGCTCGGGCACAAACTCGTTTTTGAGGGTGATCGGCGGCTTTCTCATACCCCTTCCGTACCACGGGGAGCGCCCTCTTGCAGCTTAACCGTATTACGAAGTCGCCTCTTAACGTCGATCGACTAGCCTCCCGGCCATGGACATCACCGCTAACGCCCAGGCCGGGCTTGCCGCCGCCTTCCAACGTTTTGACCAGAGCGCCCAGCGCACGGCCTGGTTTGGCCGCGACGGCGCCGATATCGATCTGGCCGGCGTGGCCGTCGAGCAGATCAAGGACAGGCAAGCCGTCGCCGCCAATATCGCGGTGCTGAAGGCCGGCGACAAAATGCTAGGCCAGCTGCTCGACATCAAGGCCTGAGGGTTTTCACGCCTACAGGCGTATAAGACTCGCGCCATGACCTGTGGCGGCGGGCCGCGCCCTTGGCCCGCACAGCGGAGCCCGGATCGCCGATGCTTGTAACCCTTCTGGCCGTATCGCGTCTGGCGCACTACGTCGCCACGACCGGCCTGTTCGGTCTTTGCCTGTTCGCGGTCCTGGCCTGGCCGATCGGCCCGCGCCTGCTGCGGGGTTTTTCGATCGCAGCGCTGGTCAGCGGCCTCGCCTGGTTTGCGGCCAACACCATGACCATGACGGGCGATGCCGCCGCCGTGTTGGACCCATCCATGCTGGCGGTGGTGGCCGGCACAGGCTTTGGCGTTGTGTGGATCGCCAGGCTCGTGTTGGCGGCGGCGCTTTGCTTCATGATCTCGCCGCGCCTTAAATTTGCGTCCCTGACCCTGGCCGGCCTGCTGCTGGCCAGTATCTCGCTGACCGGCCATGCACGCAGCCACGAAGGCCTGATCGGCGACCTTCACATCGCCTCAGACAGCATCCACCTGCTGGGCGCCGGCGCCTGGCTGGGCGGTCTGGCGGCGCTGAGCGTTCTGCTGCGCGGGGCGGATGGATCGGACGAGGCGCTGGCGCTCAAGGCCCGCCGCGTCGCCGCCTTTTCCATCGTCGGCTATTTCGCGGTCGGCGGGCTGGTGGCCAGCGGGGTCATAAACGGCGCCCTGATCGTGGCGAGCCCCGCTGCCCTAGTCTCGACCCTGTACGGGCGCCTGCTGCTGCTCAAGGTCGCCCTGTTCGGCGGCATGCTGTGCCTGGCGCTCTACAACCGCTTCAGGATCAGCCCTGCCCTGGAAGACCCGCGGACGGCCGCCGCAGGCTTTCACCACCTGCGGCGCAACGTCATTCTGGAGCAATCCCTGGGGACAGCGATCCTGATGGTGGTCAGCGTGCTGGGGACGCTGGATCCGTCGTCATAACCTAGTGGTCCGAGGCCTTGGTCGCGCCGATCCCGGTTTCCGAGCGAATCCGCTGGTCCTCAAAGCCATCGCGGTCGACTTTCGCCCGCGCGCTGCTGTCGGTGACCGAGAACAGCCAGATGCCGATAAAGGCCACCGGCATCGAGAATATGGCCGGAGACTTGAACGGGAAGATCGCATCCTTGTGGTGCAAGACCGCCACCCAGATATCCTTTCCGAGGATCATCAGCACCAAGGCCGTCATCAGGCCCAGGAAGCCACCGATCACCGCGCCACGGGTTGTGCACCCCTTCCAGAGCAGTGACAGGATCAGCACTGGGAAGTTCCCCGACGCCGCCAGCGCGAAGGCCAGCGAGACCATGAAGGCGATATTCAGCTTCTGGAAGAGGATACCCAGCGCAATGGCCAGGATGCCCAGCACCACGGTGGTGATCTTCGAAACCAGCAGTTCGTGGTTGGTGTCGGCCTCCTTGCGACGGAATACCGTGGCATAGAGGTCGTGCGATACCGCCGACGCGCCTGAAAGCGTCAAGCCGGACACCACCGCCAGGATGGTGGCGAAGGCCACGGCAGAGATGAAGCCCATGAAGACGCTGCCGCCCACGGCATCGGCCAGGAACACGGCCGGCATGTTGGGGGCTATTTCGCCCTTCGCGTTGAGATACTCCGGATGGCCGGAGAGCAGGGTGATGGCGCCGAAACCGATGATGAAGGTCAGGACATAGAAATAGCCGATCCACCCGGTGGCCCAGAGCACCGACTTGCGCGCCGTCTTGGCGTCCGGAACGGTGAAGAACCGCATCAGGATGTGGGGCAGACCCGCGGTGCCGAACATCAGCGCCATGCCGAACGAAATGGCGCTGATGGGGTCGGGCAGGAAGGCTTTGGGGCCCGTGCCGGGGGCCATGATGGAAAGACCCTTTTTCACCGCATCCGCTGGTGAGGAGCCCGCTGCCGCAGCGGCGTCGGTTTTGACCTGGACTGCGCGGTTAAAGAGTTCCTCGGGCGAGAAGCCGAACTTGGTCATCACCAGGAAGGCCAGGATCGTAGCGCCGGTCAGCAATAGCCCCGCCTTGATCACCTGCACCCAGGTGGTCGCGCGCATGCCCCCGAACAGGACGTAGAAGATCATCAGAACGCCGACGACAATGACGGCGAATCTGAAGGGCAGATGAAACAGGGTCTCGATA
>CAZJBC010000312.1:0-3564 GCA_964543805.1 uncultured Brevundimonas sp. | reverse complement strand
GATCTGAACGGGGCTGGGTGATGGGCGAGCAAATCGACCTCAAGCGCCTCGTGTCGGCCCTAGGCGGCGAGATCAGTGGCGACCAAGTCCTTGCCCCCGGACCCGGTCATAGCCCTCGTGATCGATCGATGGCAGTCAGGCCCTCGCCGAACGCGCCGGACGGGTACATCGTCCACACCTTCTCTCCGAAAGACGACCCCCTCGCCGCCAAGGACTATGTGCGCGAGCGACTGGGCCTGCCGTCATGGCGGCCCGACCGTACTGGGCGGCGAGGGCTGCCTTCCCGACCGGCGCCACCTCACAAACCCGACCACCGGCCCGACCCTAAGGCGCAGATGCTATGGGGCGAGGCCGTATCGAGCGGCGGGATCGTGGCGACTTACCTCCAACGGCGCGGCCTGGCCATTCCGGTTCCGCCGTCGCTGCGCCAAGGAACCGCCCTCCGGTTCGGGCGTGTCTCGGTCCCGACCATGGTCGCGGCGGTGCAGGCCCCCGACCGGCAAGTCATCGCCGTGCAGCGGACCTTCCTGACCTGGCAGGGCGCTAAAGCCCCGATTTCGATCCCGAGGATCACGACCGGCGCCCTTGGCCATGGCGCGGTGCGTCTTGGCCCCGCCGGAACCGTTCTGGGGCTTGCTGAGGGTGTAGAGACGGCCCTGAGCGCCATGGAGCTTTCTGGTGTGCCATGCTGGGCTGTGCTGGGCGGACAACGTCTCGCGAAGGTCGAGATTCCGCACGAGGTGCGCGACCTTCATGTCTTTGCCGACAATGACGAGGCCGGCCGGGCCGCCGCCGAAGCCGCCGCGCAACGGCATGGCCGCGACGGACTTATCGTGACCCTTGCGGAGCATATGCATAGCTGTGTGAATTCGAACTTCAAAGGCTGGCGTCTGTCCGGAGTTTCGAACTTCTATGCAAACGCGCGGGACCTTGTTGGCCTGAAAGTCCTCAAGGTGGACAGCCTTAACCCATATGTACGCGCGAAGCTGAGCGTGGTGGGCGATGGCCGCCACTAGAGCATGGCGGCCAGGGGCCGGGTGAGAGAGGTCTGAGGGCCCGTCCCGCCGCGCCCATACGGACCCGCAACAACACGATGCCCCTGTAGGCCCCCAGAATCCGTCAGCAGCGGCCTTGGGCTCAATTCCATAGGGGGGTGCCGCAAGCCGACTCTTGCCGTTTTGGGCGGTCTGTGGGGCGATTACGGCCCATCCGTCTCGTCCGGGCGTCACGTCTTTGTGGCGGTCTGCGACGCTAGCTCCTCCAGGGGGGGCTCTGGCTGATCGGCATGTCCGTGAATGACGACGACGATGTCGTGGTTCCCCACGCATCGTCCCGTCAATCGCCGCCGCCGACACCGCCAGCGATGAGCAAACGATAATCAGTGGCCCTGCCCTTCGATCATGGTTAGCCTCCCTTGGCGAACGCCCGCGCCACACGAAGCGCGCAGTCACCGAGACGTCCCCGGCGGAGAACCCCATGTCCCAACAACCCTCCGGCACGGTCCATTCCGTCAACGATCAAGGCTGCGTCGAGGCTCCAGAACAGTACGGCGTCGCCGTCGGCAGTTGGCAAAGCCGAGCCCTGGCCGGTGAAGACGGCATGG
Source organism: uncultured Brevundimonas sp. (assembly GCA_964543805.1). Taxonomy (GTDB): domain Bacteria; phylum Pseudomonadota; class Alphaproteobacteria; order Caulobacterales; family Caulobacteraceae; genus UBA5005. Next base: position 1,961 of record CAZJBC010000312.1, on the reverse strand, counting down.
CCTACGTCCTCAGCGGGAGCGCCATCTGTAACCAGCCAAGAGGCATCTCCATCGTCCGCTCCGGCCTGCCCGGCCATGCGGCCATCGCCAGCGATTATCTGGCGGCGACCTTCCGGGGCGGCGCGGCGGGCATAGGCGGCAGGGGCATCGCCATAGCGTATAACAACACCAACTGGCACGGCGACGACATGACCGCCGCCGCTATGGGCGGCACAGGCAGTCTGCTCATCTTTGGCTACACCCTGCCGGGCGCGGAGGAAAAACTGTTGTTCAAGGTCTTCCCAGTCGACGGCCAGACGGTCGTATCCGGCGCCTGGTACAGGCTGGACAGGAACCTCAACCTCGCTCCGGCCCCCGCCCCAGACCCAGAGAATCTGAAGCCGTGCCCGCCGTCCAGTCCGGACCGGCGGGTTCAAGGGATGACAATGAACCAAAAACTGATCGCTTGGGCGTTCGGCGCCATTGTTGCCCTCGTGGCCCTCGCACCGCTCATTCACGAACTGCTGCCGGCGAACGACCCGACATGGTGCGCGCCCGGGACCGGACCCGGCTCCTGCTACTATCAGCGCGAGAACGCGGCCATGTCTCGCGCCCTTGATCGGTACCAGGAGCAGACCGGGGGCGGCCACTACCCCTAGCCCCGCTTGATCGGCGCCGGCTCCTGCGGGAATTGGCCGTTCGCCGCTGCCTTCAGCCTTCGAGACACCGCCTCAGCCTCGGCCTCGGTTTTGAAGGGGACGGCGAGCGCGTCCTCGTCGGCGCCTCCTTCGGTTTCAATTTCGGCTCTGGCGACGGCCCCTCAGCTTCCGGCTCGGGCAAGGTAGCCTTCGAGGCGGGCGGTCGCCTCACCCCGAAGACTATTTTCGGCTTCGCCCACGGGTGATCCGGGCTGTCGTCCGGTATATGACCCAGGTCCTGTCCCATACTCGGCTCACTTCTCGCCCGCGGCGTTAGGATCGGGCACGGCGTTCTTGCCGTCGTCCTGTTTACCCGGAGGCAAAGAGGGGCTTTTGAGGCCCGGGGGCGGCCTGATCCCAAAGATGACCTTCGGTTCGGCCCACGGATGATCCGGGTGATCGGCCGGGCAATCTTGATACGCCATGTTCTGCTCCTTCTGTTTGCCCCTCGCGGGGCCCCGTCGCTTTGCCACCGATGCCGGAGTCGGCCGGTTGGCAGGGCCTAGTGCCCTTCTTGACGTTTGGAGAGATTAGCCCGGCTGGCCGGTCAGGGCTAGAACAGAAGTTCTGCGACCGGCCTTAGGTCCGTAGGCCCGCCTACACGAAAGGCCAGCCAAGCGTTCGCAAAATGAGGGGCGTAACGATGGGTTAGCGCCTAATAAGACCCAAAACTCTCATCATTTCAATGAGGTCTGGCGGACGGGGTGGGATTCGAACCCACGGTAGGCTTTCACCTACGGCGGTTTTCAAGACCGCTGCCTTAAACCACTCGGCCACCCGTCCGGCGGGCGGTGATTAACAGCCCATCGGGTCTTACTCCATAGCCAGGCCGCCTTAACCGGTCCTCAAAACCTTTCGTTCACCATCGGCGCTTCAACGGTGGTTCAGAAGGAACGGGCCAATGCAGGCTTACCGCTGGTGCGCGGGCGTTGCGATCGCAGGGATGTCGGCGGTGACGCTGAGCGCCTGCGGCAGCACAGGGACGGCGATGATGACGCCGACCTATCCAACCCATATGGCGACGGCCGCTGCGCCGGCGCGGCCGGCGCCGCCGTCTTCCCAGGGCGGGCAACGTCAGGCTCAGAGCGCGCCGACCGGGGCCAACAAGCCCTATGAAGTCGACGGCAAGTGGTACACACCGGCCGATCAGCCCGGCTATAACGAGGTTGGCCTGGCGTCCTGGTACGGCGAGGCCTACCAGGGCAAGCCGACGTCTGACGGCGAGATCTTCGATATGAATCAGGTTTCAGCGGCGCACAAAACCCTGCCGCTGCCCTCGATGGT
>CAZJBC010000311.1:0-3568 GCA_964543805.1 uncultured Brevundimonas sp. | reverse complement strand
CGTCTGCGGCGGCGGATTCTCAGATCGTCGAGCGCCTCGGCCCAGCCGCCGCCCCGGCGCAACACGACTCCGCCGCTTATGCCGCCGCCCTTGACCGCCACCGCGCCAGCGCCAACGCCCGCTCCCGCGGCGCCTCCGGCGCCGGCCGCAATGTCCAGGACCCAGTTTGCCGCCTATTCGGTCGAGGCCGACCGGGCGCCGGACTTCACGCCCGCGGTCTCCACCGCGCCGGCCTTTGCGGTCCAGGCCGGGACCTATCCCGACCTGGGCGCCGCCGAGCAGGCGGCCCGCCGACTGACCGGTACCGGCGCGCCGTTGATCCGGCTGCTGCGCCAGGACGGCAAGGTCGTCTATTCCGTGGTCATCCCGGCCAATGATCAGGCGGCGGCCGCCGCCCTGCAACGCCAGGTCGCCGCCAGGGGCTTTGCTTTGGCCGAAGTCGTCCGACCCTAATCGACGGCGCCGCCGGTTTTGGTTTGTCGCGGCGGCCCGAAGCGGCCAAAGTGGCGGCCATGACACGCGGCCGTTTTATTACGCTTGAAGGCGGAGAGGGTACGGGCAAGTCGACCCAGATCGGGCGGCTGGCCGAGTTTCTGCGCGCCCGCGTCGGCGATCCGGTTGTGACGCGCGAGCCGGGCGGATCGCCGGGCGCGGAATCCATCCGCAACCTGCTGGTCAACGGCCCGGCTGAAAAGTGGTCGGCCCAGACCGAGACCCTGCTGATGTACGCCGCCCGGCGCGACCATATCGAACGGGTTATCGAGCCGGCCTTGTCTCGGGGCGCCTGGGTGGTGTGCGACCGGTTCGCCGACTCGACGCGCGCCTACCAGGGCGCGGCGGGCGGCGCGGATCCGGCCCTGATCCGGGCGCTGGAAGATCATGTGCTGGCGGGCCTTGCTCCCGACCTTACCCTGGTGCTGGATCTGCCGGTCGAGACAGGTCTGGCGCGCGCCAAAAGCAGGGGCGAGGCCGAAGCGCGGTTTGAGGCGAAGGGCGCGGCGTTCCACCAGGCCCTGCGCCAGGCGTTCCTGGACATTGCGGTTCGCGAGCCCGAACGCTGTGTCGTCATCGACGCTCAGGGGCCGCCGGACAAGGTGGCGGGCCGGATCGCCGACGCCGTAACCGAGCGGTTCGGCCTTTGACCCATCCGCGCGAGACCTTTGGATTTGAAGACGGGGAGGGGCCGGAAGGCGCTTTCGCCGACGCCCTGGCGCGCGGGCGGCTGCATCACGCCTGGCTGCTGACTGGCCCGGAAGGGGTGGGCAAGTCGACCTTCGCCTACCGCGCGGCTCGGCTGCTGCTGGGGGCGGCCCCGGCGCCGGACTATGGAATCCTGGGCGCGAGCCCGGATGATCCGGTCAGCCGCCAGGTGGCGGCGCGCTCGCATCCGGACCTGCTGGTGCTGCAGCTGGACGCCGAGGACGGCAAGACCCGCCGCAACATCCCGGTCGACGATGCGCGCCTGCTGCCCGAGTTCTTTTCCAAGGCGCCGGCGTCCGCGCCGTTCCGGGTGGCGATCATCGACGCGGCCGACGATCTGAACGTCAACGCCGCCAATGCGGTGCTGAAGACGCTGGAGGAGCCGCCTGAGCGCGGCGTGCTGTTCCTGATCTCTCATGCGCCGGGCCGGCTGCTGCCGACCATCCGCTCGCGCTGCCGCCGGCTGGTCTTTGCACCCTGGAGCGATGAGCGGGTCACAGCCTTCCTGCAGGCGCGGACGGGCGCGACGGCGCACGACGCTGAGCGGCTGGCGCAGATGGCCAAGGGCGCGCCGGGCCGGGCCCTGACCCTGGCGGCCGAGGATGCTCTGGACATCGACAAGGCCGCGCACGAGATTCTGCGCGCGTTGCCCGACCGGGACGAGAGCGCGTTGCTGAGCCTGGCCGAGGGATTTCGGGGCGGGGAGGGCGCGCGCCGCTTTGAACTGTTGTTCGAGCGCCTGGCCGATCAGGTCCACGACATGGCCCATCGCGGCGCCATGGCCGGCGAGACGGCGGGCCTGGATCGCTGGGCGGCGGTGTGGGAGCAGCTGGTGCGCACGCCGCGCGAGACCGAGGGGCTGAATCTGGATCGCGCCGACGCCTTCTGGACCATGATGGCGCAGCTGCGCGACGCGGCGAGGGCCTGAGGCCTTGCTGATCGACAGCCACGTTAATCTGCATGCGCCCCAGTTCGCCGAAGATCAGGACCAGGTGATCGCCCGGGCGCGGGCCGCGGGTGTCGGCCTGATGGTGACCATCTGCGACAAGGTCTCATCCTTCGAGGCGGTGCACGCCATCGCCATGGCCCACGACGACATCTGGTGCACCGTCGGAACACACCCGCATGAAGCCAAGGAAAATTACACGCTTACCGCCGATACCTTATGCGAGTTGGCCGCCCGGCCGAAGGTGATCGGCATCGGCGAATGTGGGCTGGATTTCCACTATGACCTCAGCCCGCGCGATGTGCAGGCGGCGGTGTTTCGCCAGCACGCGGCCGCCGCGCGGCGCACCGGCCTGCCGCTGGTGGTCCACACACGCGAAGCCGACGACGTCATGGGCGATATCCTGGAAGACGAGATGGGGAAGGGGCCCTTCAAGCTCCTGATGCACTGCTACACCAGCGGCGAAGCGCTGGCGGCGCGTTGCGCGGCCCTGGGCGCCTGGTTCTCGGTCTCGGGCATCGCCACTTTCCGCGCGGCCGAGGACGTGCGAGCGATCATCGCCCAGATGCCGGAAGACCGGATCATTCTGGAAACCGATTGCCCCTATCTGGCCCCGGTTCCCATGCGCGGACGGCGCAACGAGCCGGCGTTTTTGCCCTACATCCTGGCGCGGCTGGCGGAAATCCGCGGCTGGGATCTGGCCGAGGCTGAAGCGCGAACCGAGGCAGCTTTCTTTGATCTTTTCGACGGGATTCCACGGCTGTGAGCGGAATACTTGAAGTCACAATTCTGGGCTGTGGCTCGTCCGGCGGCGTGCCGCGGGCCGACGGGAACTGGGGCGTGTGTGATCCGGCCCATCCTCTGAACCGGCGCACGCGCTGCTCGCTGCTGGTGCGACGCAAGGGGGCAAGTCCGGCGGAAGAGACCACCATCCTGGTCGACACCTCTCCGGATCTGGTGCGTCAGACCTCGGCGGCCGGCGCCAAGCGCCTCGATGCCGTGCTGCTGACCCACGAACACGCCGACCAGGTCCACGGCATCGACGACATCCGCGCCTTCGCCCTGCGCCACCGGCGGCGGATCGCCGTTCATATGGATGAACGCACGGCCGCGACCATGTACAGGAGATTTGGCTACATCTTTGAAAGCGCTGAATATTACCCGGCCATCGCCGATTCGGAGCCGATGCCGGCGCCCGGCGTGGCCTGGGCCGTGGACGGTCCTTCGGGCCCCATACCGGTCATAGGCTTTGAGCAGGAGCATGGCGACATCACCTCGCTGGGCTTCCGGTTCGGACCGGTCGGCTATTCTAGCGATGTCGCCCATCTGCCCGAGGCCTCGTTCGCGGTCCTGGCCGGCGTGGATGTCTGGATCGTCGATGCGCTGCGCGAGACGCCGCATCCCACCCACGCCCATCTGGAG
>CAZJBC010000310.1:0-3580 GCA_964543805.1 uncultured Brevundimonas sp. | reverse complement strand
CCCGCCTCGTGGGTGCCGCCCTCGGGCGTCGGCACGGTGTTGCAATAGGACTGCATGAAGCCGTCGGCCTCGCCAAAACCCTGCGGGCTCCAGGTGATCGCCCATTCCACCGCGCCTGCCTCGCCTTCGCGCTCTACGCGGCCGGCGAAGGTCGGGGTTACGGTTTCGATATTGGCCACCCGCTCGGCCAGGAAGTCGGCCAGCCCCCCGGGAAAGTGGAAGGTGGCGGTCGCGGCGGTCTGATCGCGGATCAGTTCCGGCGCGCAGGACCAGCGGATTTCGACGCCGCGGAACAGATAGGCCTTGGAGCGGGCCATGCGGTAGAGGCGCGCCGGCTTGAAGGCGGCGTCTTCCCCGAAGATTTCAACGTCCGGTTTGAAGCTAATCGCTGTGCCGTGTTTCTTTGAGGCCTCGCCGCGCGCGATCGGCCCCAGGGGCTTGCCGCGGGAAAAGGACTGGCGGAATTCAAACCCGTCTCGCCAGACGACAACGTCCAGCCGCTCGGACAGGGCGTTGACCACCGAGACGCCCACCCCGTGCAGGCCGCCGGAGGTTTCATAGGCCTTGCCGGAGAATTTGCCGCCCGAGTGCAGCATGGTCATGATCACTTCCAGCGCCGACTTGCCTGGATAGTTAGGCTGCGGATCGACCGGGATGCCGCGACCGTCGTCTTGACCGTCAGGGTTCCGTCGGCGGCGAGGGCGACCTCGATGAGGAGGGCGTGACGGGCGACCGCCTCGTCCATGGCGTTGTCCAGCACCTCGGCGAACAGGTGGTGCAGGGCCCGCTCATCGGTGCCGCCGATATACATGCCCGGCCGCTTGCGCACCGGCTCCAGGCCCTCCAGCACCTCGATGTCCTTGGCCGAGTAGGAGCCGGGGACGGGAGCGGCGCGCGGCTCATGGCTCTGCGCCAGCGGCGCGGCCGGAACGGGCGCCAGGGCATCGTCAAACAGGTTGGGCTGAGGGGCGGTGGACATGGGGTCACTCTAGGTGATTCGCGAGGTGGTATGGGATCGCCGTGACCGACCCGCAAGCGCGGCAATTGCGCCGGGCCAAAGCCTGGGCGATGGTGGGCGTTCAAAAAAACCAGTCCTGGGGAGGACCTCATGATCCGCGCCACCGCAACCGCCGCTCTTGTCCTGTCGCTTCTGGCGGCGCCGGGCTTTGCCCAGACCATTCAGGCCAGCGTCCGGGACGCCCGCGTCACGGCCCTGGACAAAACCTCCGTACAGTCGGCCTCGAAATTCTATCAGGCCGTGTTCGGCGCCAAGGAGATCACCGTGATCGACCGCGCCGGCCCGCCGGTCCTCTACGAATCCATTCTGGGCTTTGGCCCGACCGTGGATGCGGCCCGCGCCAGCCCGGCCGCCCGCATCGTGATCATGACCTCCGCCGAGCCTGTCTCGGCCACGGTGCCGCACCTGGTGATGACGGTCTCCGACATCAATGCGGTGTTCCGGGCTGTCACCGCCAATGGCGGCAAGGTCATTTCGGGTCCTACCCGGACGCCCGAACTGCCTCAGGTGACCGGCATGATCAACGATCCCGCCGGCAACCGGGTGGAACTGGTCCAGGTCGACGCGCCGAAGCCTTAGGACGCGGCTGGAGGCTTGGCCCCAACCCCTGCTATCTAGGCCGCATGTATCTCCACGACGCCTTCAACGTCACCGACCCTGCCGAGGCCAGGGCCATGCTGGCCGCCGCCCGTCTCGGCTGCCTGGTGACCCATGACCCGCAAGGCCTGTTCGCCACCCACATCCCGTTCGTCTTCGATCCGGAGGCCGGCGTCCTGCGCGGCCACCTTGCGCGCGAGAACGAACACTGGCGGCGCGGCGACGGTGCGGCGCTGGTGGTTTTCCAGGGTATCGAGGCTTACGTTTCGCCCAGCTGGTTCCCATCAAAACAGGCTCACGGCCGGGTCGTGCCGACCTGGAACTACGAGATCGTCCACGTCTATGGGAGCCTGGCATGGCACGAGGATCGCGACTGGCTGCGCGCCCAGATTGGCGCCCTGACGCACAGGTTCGAAGACGCCCGTCCCAACCCCTGGCGGGTGGAAGATGCGCCCGCCGATCATATCGAACGTCTGCTTGGCGGGATTGTCGGGGTCGAGATCGCCATCGATCGCATCGAGGCCAAGCGCAAGTTGTCGCAGAACCGCTCCGACGCCGACCGCCTGGGCGCCGCCGACGGCCTGGCGGCCAGCGACGATCCCCGCGACCGGTTGACGGGCGAGGCGATGCGCCATGCGCCGGACTAGGCCGAGCGCAATTTCACAAGCGGCCATTTCGGCCACCTGTTAGAAGGCGAGTCATGACCAAACCGAACGCCATCGTCACCGTCAGCGCCCCCGGGGCCGAGCCTGTCCGTATCGGCAACGCCCTTCGCCTGTCGATCATCGCCGGGCCGTGTCAGCTGGAAAGCCGCCAGCACGCGTTGGAGACCGCCCATGCGCTCAAGGAAATGGCCGCGAGGTTGAATATCGGGCTGATCTACAAGACCTCGTTTGACAAGGCCAACCGCACCTCGGTGTCGACGGAACGCGGCATCGGCCTGATGGAGGCCCTGCCGATCTTTGCCGAGATTCGCGAGAAGGTCGGCCTGCCGGTGATCACGGATGTGCACGAGCCCGATCAGTGCGCGGAGGTGGCGACCGCTGTCGACATGCTGCAGACGCCGGCCTTCCTCTGCCGGCAGACCGATCTGCTGCTGGCCGCTGGCCGCACCGGCAAGCCGGTCAATGTCAAGAAGGGCCAGTTCCTCGCGCCCTGGGACATGAAGAACGTCGCCGAGAAGATCACCTCGACCGGCAATCCCAATGTTCTGGTCTGCGAGCGCGGCGTCAGCTTCGGCTACAATACCCTGGTCTCGGACATGCGCGCCCTGCCGATCCTGGCCCAGATCGGCTGTCCGGTGGTGTTCGACGCGACCCACTCGGTTCAGCAGCCCGGCGGGCAGGGGGCGACCAGCGGCGGCCAGCGCGAGTTCGTGCCGGTCCTGGCCCGCGCCGCCGTCGCTATCGGCGTCGCCTGCGTGTTTATGGAAACCCACCCCGACCCGGACCATGCGCCGTCGGATGGCCCCAACATGGTGCCGATGAGTCAGTTCGAGGGGCTGGTCGCTGAACTTCTCGACTATGACGCCCTGGCCAAACGGCGGGTTGGGGGTTGAGGTCAGCCATGGCCGGACCCCGCGGTTTTGTTCGCTATCTCGGGGCCTTAAAGCCGCCGCGCATGCGAATGGCGCACTGGTTTGGCCTGCTGGTGTTTTGCGTTTTCGCCCTGCTGGCGGCGGCGACCTGGTTCTGGTGGGGCTCGATCCGCGAGGCCCTGATGGACCCGGCCGTGCCGTACCAGACGTGGGATCCGCCCGCGGCGCCGGACTATGCCAGGACCGACGCCTGGGCCCTGCCGCCGAAGGGCGATCTGCAGACCCGGGCCGCGGCCGACGTCTTCTTCGTCCATCCGACCACGTTTTCGGGGCGCGCCTGGAACGCGGCCTACAACGATCCGACCGCCCTTGCCCTGCTGAAGCGGACCATGATCCCCAACTACGCCGGCCCCTTCGCCCAGGTCGGC
>CAZJBC010000309.1:0-3590 GCA_964543805.1 uncultured Brevundimonas sp. | reverse complement strand
CGGCCCCCGGCGGGCAGACGCTGGATCGGCTGACGCTGGAAGGTGCCCGGCTGGAACGGGCAGATTTCTCGGGCGGGACTTCGTCCGAAGTGCGGCTCGATCAATGCCGGTTGATCCAGGCCGATCTCAGCGGCGCCAAGGCCTACGCCATCGATTTTGAGGCCTTTGGTTACGCGAAATAGCCGCCCGGCCCCCGCGCCCCGTTCCATATTCGGCGCAAGCTTGGCCGATTTTTTCGAAATCGTCCTGACGCTACGGCTCCGATTGAAGGCTCGTGCGTTCAAGCCATTGACGCCCTGCTTCCCGTGCGCGTTAGTCAGCGCCTTCGCCAATCCGGAAATGTAATTTGACCGCTTCACCGACCCCCAGACTTGTCTCCCTGGCCACCGCCAATCCTGACCACGTCATTCCCCAGGAACTGGCGATCACCCATGCCGGCGAGATCTTCGCCATAAGCCACGGCGGAGTCGCGCGTATCGCCCCCATTTTTCGCAACGCCCGGATTGAGAGCCGCAATACCTGCGCGCCGGTCGAATGGTTCCTCGAGGATCACAGCTTCAGCGACCGCAACAACCTGTTCCTGGAAACCGCCGTCGACGTGCTGGCGAAAGCCTCGGACGACGCCCTGGCGGCCGCGGGCCTGTCCTTCGCCGACATCGACACCATCATCACCGTCTGTTCCACCGGCATCGCCACGCCCGCCCTCGACGCCCGGCTGATGCAGGTTCGCCCGTTCCGCCAGGACGTTCAGCGCATGCCGATCTTTGGGCTGGGATGCGCAGGCGGCGTCTTGGGCTTGTCCCGCGCCGCGGCCATGGCCAAGGCCGAGCCTGGAAGCCACGTCTTGCTGTTGGTGGTCGAGCTGTGCACCGTCACCTTCCGCTTCGGCGACCGCTCCAAGAGCAACCTCGTCGCGACCGCCCTCTTCGGCGACGGCGGCGCGGCGGCGGTGATCAGCTGCAACGACAACTACGACGGCAAGCCGGTGCTGGGCGTGAGCGGCGAACATACCTGGCCTGACAGCCTGGATGTCATGGGCTGGGACGTGGCCAACGACGGGCTGAAGGTGATCTTTTCGCGCGACATCCCCGCCCTGGTGCGCGAGGATTTCGGCCCGATTATCAAAGACTTCCTGGCCAAGCAGGGCCTCACCCTCGACGACATCGACGACTACGTCTGCCATCCCGGCGGCGCCAAGGTGCTGGATGCGCTGGAAGAGGTGTTCGGCCTGGAGGAAGGCGCGCTCGTCCATTCGCGCGAGGTGCTGCGCAAGTTCGGCAACATGTCGGCGGTCACCGTCCTCTTCGTGCTCAAGGCCACGCTCGACGCCGGCCAAAGCGGCAAGTTCCTGCTGACCACGCTTGGCCCCGGCTTTACCGCCGGCATGATGCTGGTCGAGACCCCGGCCTGATGCTGCTGGCCCTGCCGCTGGTGCTGGGCCTGATCGCGGGCCAAAGGCTGGGCGAACTGTGGATCGCCCGGCGCAACACCCGACTGCTCAAGGCCCGGGGCGGGATAGAGATCGGCGCCGCGCACTATCCGCTGTTTATCGTTCTGCACATCGCCTGGCTGGTGGCGATCGCCCTGCTGGTTCCTATGGACACCCCGCCGAACATGGCCCTGATCGCCTTGTTGCTGGTCTTCCAGCTGGGCCGGCTGTGGACGATCGCGAGCCTGGGACCCTACTGGACAACGCGGATCATCACCGTGCCGGGCGCGCCGCTGGTCCGCCGCGGGCCCTACCGCTTTGTGCGCCATCCCAACTACATGATCGTCGCCGGCGAGATCGCCATCCTGCCGCTGGCCTTCGGCGCCTGGCGCATCGCCCTGGTGTTCTCGATCCTCAGCGCCATGCTGACCCTTTACCGCATCCATATCGAGAACGCGGCCCTGGACGCGCGCGTCTGATGCCGCTGAAGAAGCGCAGCGTGCGTCTGGCGGGTCACGCGACCTCGCTGGCCCTGGAGCCGGAATTCTGGACGGCCCTGGAAGCGCTGGCGGCGCGGCGGGCGATCACCCTCGGCGCCCTGATCGGCGAAATCGACCAGTCGCGAGGCGAAGACGGCCTGGCGTCTGCCTGCCGGGTGGCTGTGCTGAAGGGGCTGAGCAATCCTTCTCCCCTTGCGGGAGAAGGTGTCGGCGAAGCCGACGGATGAGGGGTCGCGCCGGCCTCGCCATCAGAGTCCAAGAAAGCAGGTCAATAATGGAGAATTCAGCGCGCCCCCTCATCCGACCCGCTCCGCGGGCCACCTTCTCCCACAAGGGGAGAAGGAAATAGAAAGGCGGCGCGCTCCTGCGTCTGTGCTAGGTTTGTTCTTTCCGAGTCAGAGCCCATTCCGTTGGACCAGCCCCCCGCCGCCGCCCCAAAAATTTCCGACCTCGCCCGCGCCGACCGCGGCGGGCCCGACTATCTGGCGGGGCTTAATCCCGAACAGCGCCGGGCGGTGGAAACCACCGACGGCCCCCTGCTGGTGCTGGCCGGCGCCGGCACCGGCAAGACCCGCGTGCTGACCACGCGCCTGGCCCACATCCTGGCCACCGGCAAGGCGCGGCCGTGGGAGCTGCTCGCCGTCACCTTCACCAACAAGGCCGCCCGCGAGATGCGCGAGCGGATCACCCACATCATCGGCGGCCAGGCCGAGGGCCTGCGCTGGCTGGGCACCTTCCACTCGGTCGCCGCCCAGATCCTGCGCCGCCACGCCGAGCTCGTGGGCCTGAAATCCTCCTTCACGATCCTGGATACCGACGATGTCGAGCGGCTGATCAAACAGCTGATCGAGGCCTCCAATATCGACGCCAAGCGCTGGACGCCCAAGTCCCTCGCCAACCTGATCGACCACTGGAAGAACCGCGGCTGGACCCCGGAAAACCTGCCCGCCTCCGAAGGCGGCCAGTTCGCCGAGGGCAAGGGCGCCGGCCTTTACGCCGAATACCAGGCCCGCCTGCGCATCCTCAACGCCTGCGATTTCGGCGACCTGCTGCTGCACAACATCACCATCTTCCAGAAGCACCCCGACGTTCTGGCCGAGTACCACGACAAATTCCGCTACCTGCTGGTCGACGAATACCAGGACACCAACGTCGCCCAGTACCTGTGGCTGCGCCTGCTGGCCCAGGCGCGGCGCAACGTCTGCTGCGTCGGCGACGATGATCAGTCGATCTACGGCTGGCGCGGCGCCGAGGTGGACAACATCCTGCGCTTCGAGCGCGACTTCGAAGGCGCCCAGGTCATCCGCCTGGAGCGCAACTACCGCTCGACCAGCCACATCCTGGCCGCCGCCTCCGGCCTGATCGCCGTCAACAAGGGCCGCCTGGGCAAGACCCTGTGGACCGAGGGCGACCCGGGCGAAAAGGTCCGCGTCTCGGGCGTCTGGGACGGCGAGGCCGAAAGCCGCCTGGTCGCCGACGAGATCGAACGCTCCAAGCGCTCGGGCCGCCCTTACAAATCCATGGCCATCCTGGTCCGCGCCAGCTTCCAGATGCGCGCGTTCGAGGAACGCTTCGTCATGCTGCAGATCCCCTATGTGGTGATCGGCGGCCCGCGCTTCTTCGAGCGCGCCGAAATCCGCGACGCCCACGCCTACCTGCGC
>CAZJBC010000308.1:0-3638 GCA_964543805.1 uncultured Brevundimonas sp. | reverse complement strand
ATAGCTAGACCCTCGCGCGCTCTCAGCCAAGCGCGCGAACTTCCGCTCCCCACCCTTAGCGAAGCGTTGATAGGTCGGCCTTCGTCGGGAAGGCCAACACCTACTTCTGGCGCTACGCGGCCGTCTCGAAACTCCTGAATTCCCAAAATTTAAACCGAGACATTTTCAGGAAAAAGCTAGCGCGGTTCGAACCGTCCTTCGCGCGCCAGGTTTCCGAACTTGGTCAGTTCCGGGTTGAAGTGCAGCTTGACCGTGCCGATCGGGCCGTGGCGCTGCTTGCCGATGATGATCTCGGACAGGTTCTGCACCTGATCCATTTTCTCTTGCCATTCCAGATGCTTGGCGGCGTCTCCGCTGGGCTCGGTGCGGCTGAGGTAATAGGCCTCGCGGTAGATGAACATGACCACGTCGGCGTCCTGCTCGATGGAGCCGGATTCGCGCAGGTCGGCCAGTTGCGGCTTTTTGTCGTCGCGGTTCTCGACCTGGCGCGACAGCTGGGCCAGGGCGACGACCGGAACGTCCAGTTCCTTGGCCAGGGCCTTCAGCGCCTGGGTGACCTGGGTCACCTCCTGGACGCGGTTGTCGTTGCGGTTGGTCGAGCCCGTGGTCAGCAGCTGCAGATAGTCCACGACGATCAGATCAAGGCCGACCTGGCGTTTCAGCCGCCGGGCGCGAGCCGCCATCTTGCCGATGGACAGGCCGCCGGTGTCGTCGATGTAGAGCGGGCTCTCCTGGATCTCGACCGCGGCGTCGCGGACGCGGCCGAACTCCGAGGCGTCGATCTCGCCCTTGCGCAGGCGGTCGGACGACACCCCCGAGGCCTCGGCGATGATCCGCATGGCCAGCTGTTCGGCGCTCATTTCCAGGCTGAAGAAGGCCGCCACTCCGCCGGCGACAGTCTTGCGCGATCCGTCCGGCTGCGGCTCCCAGGCATAGTGGCGGGCTGCGTGGAAAGCGATGTTGGCGGCCAGGGCCGACTTGCCCATGGAGGGGCGGGCGGCGACGATGATCAGGTCCGAGCGGTGCAGGCCGCCCAGCATCTTGTCCAGGTCGACCAGGCCGGTGGACAGGCCCGCCAGGCCGCCTTCGCGGTCGTAGGCTTCGGCCGCCATGTCGATGGCGCCGCGCAGCGCCTCGGCGAACCCGACCATGCCGGACGAGGCAGAGCCTGTCTCGGCCAGGGTGTAGAGCTGCTGCTCAGCCAGTTCGATCTGGTCGCGCGCAGTGGTTTCCGGGTCAGAGACGGCGGCGTTGGCCACTTCGCCGCCGATGCGGATCAGGTCGCGGCGCAGGGCCAGGTCGTAGATCACCCGGCCATAGTCGGCGGCGTTGGCGGCGGGCGGGGCGCGGTCGACGAGGTCGGCGAGGTAGCGAATGCCGCCCAGGTCCTCGAAGGCCGGATCGTTGCGGAACCGCTCCACCAGCACGATCGGCTCGGCCAGCTGGCCCTTGCGAATGCAGTCCTCCATCGCCTCGAACAGGCGGGCGTGGAAGGGTTCGTAGAAGTGGTGAGGCCGGATGTGGTCGCCCAGCCGCTCATAGGCCGAATTGTCAAACAGAATGACGCCCAGAAGGGCCTGTTCGGCTTCAAGGCTGGAAGGCGCATGGGCCATGCCCTCGGGTTCGGCGGGGCGCAAATCGAGCAGGGGGACGAGGGCCATGATGGAACGATAGACTACCCGAGGGCCTGTGCGACTGCGAGATTGAAGACCGCCCACAACTGAATTGTGAACTGTGGATAGGTGACGCCAGGGCGCCTCAAAGCCCTTCCCCCTCGAGGGGGGAAGGGTTGGGTTGGGGGTGTCGCACCGGCCCGTGAGGTTTTGCGTCAAGGCCCAATTGGCCAGGACAGCGCGGCACCCCCATCCCCGGCCCTTCCCCCCTCAGAGGGGGAAGGGAGCTAGGGGGCTTTCGCTCCGTACCGCGCGGCGTCCAGTTCCAGCTCCAGCGTGTAGTCGTTCTCGTGGCAGGCATATTCCTCGATCGGCCCCTTGCTGGGCGAAAATTCGTACTCGCCACCCCAGGGCTGGTCCCAGACCGTGGGGTCCTCGACGGAGAAGCGATATAGCAGCCGGTCGGCCGCCACCCGTGTGAAGGTCTCGGTGACCTTCAGATGTTCCCAGGCGCCGTAAAAGGCCTGGGCCTGCGGGAAATTGGTGGTCTCGACGACCAGGCTGTCCTTGTCCCAGTGGCCGATGGAATCGCCCATCCAGGGCCGCACCCCGTCGGTGCGGTGGCGGGCGCCCACGCGGATGATGCGCACATCGCCGGCCATCTGGATGGCGATCGCCAGGGCCTCGCGGGTCTGAACGAAGCGAAAGTTGTTGTTGTAGCCGCCGGGCAGCATCACCGGACCGGAATTGGGCGTCGCCGTGGACAGACACTTCTGCGGCGGCGGCATGGTTTCGGGATTGGCGTACATGACCTCGTCGGTCAGCGTCGCCGGTTTGGGCGCAGCGTCGGGGCGGGCAGGCGGGATGCGGCCGTTGGCGGGGCTGGTGATGAAACTGCTGCGCGGCTCGCCGGCAACTCGCATGACGCTGGTCAGCGCATCCAGCGCCCCCACGTCGGCCAGGCTGTAGACGCCCTGATCGTTCGGGCCCTTGGGCGTAGAGATCCAGTTGAACTCGGCCTCCATGTCGGCGGCTTCGTCGGCGGTCAGGGCCCGTCGCTCGCCGAATTCCTGGGGCCGCTCCAGCGTCGTGATGCTGCTGTTGGTCCAGTCGCCTTGCAGGTCGGGATGCCCGTCGGACAGGCGAGGGGGTTTGTAGGGCGCCGTCGCCGCCATGGCGCCGCCTCCGGCCGCGGCCAGTACGATCACAGCAAAAAGGGCGGCGAAGGGGCGCATGGTCCAGCTGTCTTACAGCAGTGTTGCGGGCGGATGTACGGCCTGATGCGCACGAAAAAGGGCGGCCTGTCGCCAGACCGCCCTCAAACGTTGTTTCGCAGACAGACCTTAGGCGAAGTCGCGGTCTTCGCCCATCTTGCCGGCGCCGCCTTCGAGCAGATCCGCCGCCGCTTCGGCGTTCAGAGCCGCTTCTTCGGCGAACTGGGTGTTGATGACGTTTTCACCGCGAGCCTGACGGACCGCTTCATCTTCGCTGCGGGCGATGTTGATAGTGACGGTCACATTGACTTCGGCGTGCAGCTTCACCTTCACCGGGTGCATGCCGATCGTCTTGATCGGCTTGTCCAGGTTGACCATGGAGCGGTCGACGTGACCGCCCTCGGCGTTGATGGCGTCGGCCACGTCACGGCCGGAGACCGAGCCGTACAGCTGGCCGCCTTCGCCCGCCTGGCGGATCATGACGTAGACCGTGCCGTCCAGCTTGTCGCCAGAGGCGGAAGCGGCTTCACGGGCTTTCAGGTTGCGCGCTTCGATTTCGACGCGCTGGCCTTCAAAGACCTTCAGGTTGGCGGAATTGGCCCGCAGCGCCTTGTGACGGGGCAGCAGGAAGTTACGGGCGAACCCGTCCTTGACGTTGACGACGTCGCCGATGGAGCCGCGGCCCTCGACGCGTTCAAGCAGGATGACTTTCATTTCGTAATCCTCACTTCACGACGTAGGGCAGGAGCGACAGGAAGCGGGCGCGCTTGATGGCGCGGGCCAGTTCACGTTGCTTCTTGGCCGAGACGGC
>CAZJBC010000307.1:0-3640 GCA_964543805.1 uncultured Brevundimonas sp. | reverse complement strand
CACGATAGCCTTCATGTCGATATCTGCAAGCAGACCCTCTCAAGGTCTCAGATGGATCGAAAGCGGTCACGTAAGCCTGGTCAAGAAGCGGACGTTAGCCAACGTACCCACCGAGCGTGCGGCCGTTTCCCGGCAAGCTTGAGTAGTGGTCGCCCCCTAAATATCCGCGTAAACGCTCTTCTCACCCTTGGCGCCCGGGTGCGTCACCGCCCCTTCGTACGCCGGCCCCACGATCCTTGCAAACTTCCACAACGCGCCGGAGCCGACGCCGTTGTCGTGCGGCTTCCAGGCCTTGCGGCGTTCGGCGAGTTCCGCCTCGCTGACTTCCAGGTCAATGGTGCCGGCCACCGCGTCGACGCTGATGATGTCGCCGTCGCGGATCAGGGCGATCGGTCCGCCGTCCTGGGCTTCGGGACCAACGTGACCGATGCAAAGCCCGCGGGTCGCGCCCGAGAAACGGCCGTCGGTGATCAGGCACAGCTTGTCCGTTCGGCCCTGGCCGTAGAGCGCCGCCGTGGTCGACAGCATTTCGCGCATGCCCGGCCCGCCCTTGGGGCCCTCGTAGCGGATGATCAGCACGTCGTTGTCCTGGTAGTCTTCCTTTTCGACCGCCGCGAAACAGGCTTCCTCGCCGTCGAACACCCGGGCGGGTCCACGGTGCTTCAGGTGCTGCAGGCCGGCAACCTTCACGATCGCCCCTTCGGGCGCCAGCGAGCCCCACAGGCCCACCACGCCGCCGGTGGGCGACAGGGGATTGGAGACCGGACGGATCACGTCCTGGTCGCTACGCCAGACCACGTCGGCGACATTCTCAGCCAGCGTCTTGCCGGTCACGGTCATACAATCGCCGTGCAGGAAACCACCCTCAAGCAGAGTCTTGAGCAGCATGGGCACGCCACCCGCCTCACCCATGTCTTTCGCGACATAGCGGCCGCCGGGCTTCAGGTCGGCCAGATAGGGCGTGCGCGCGAAAATCTCCGCCACGTCGCGCAGGGAGAAGTCGATGCCGCACTCATGAGCCATGGCCGGCAGGTGCAGGCCGCCGTTGGTCGAGCCGCCCGTGGCCGCGACCACCACCGCGGCGTTCTCGAACGCCTTGCGGGTGCAGATATCGCGCGGTCTGATGTTCTGTTCGATCAGCCGCATCACCGCCTCGCCTGAGGCGACGGCATAGGCATCGCGGCTCTCGTAGGGCGCCGGCAACGCGCTCGACAGCGGCAGGGCAAGGCCGATGGCCTCGGACACGCAGGCCATGGTGTTGGCGGTGAACTGGCCGCCGCAGGCCCCGTCGCCGGGGCAGGCATGCTGTTCGACCTGGCACAGCCGCTCGGCGGTGATAGTCCCGGCTGAATACTGACCGACGGCCTCGAACACGTCCTGGACGGTCAGGTCCTTGCCATCCAGCCGTCCGGGCAGGATCGAGCCGCCATACATGAATACGCTGGGCACGTTCAGGCGCAGCATGGCCATCATCATCCCGGGCAGGGATTTGTCGCAGCCGGCGATGCCGACCAGGGCGTCATAGGAGTGCCCGCGGATGGTCAGCTCGACGGAGTCGGCGATCACATCGCGGCTGACCAGGGATGACTTCATCCCCTCGTGACCCATGGCGATGCCGTCGGTGACGGTAATGGTGCAAAACTCGCGCGGCGTGCCGCCCGCCGCCTTGACGCCAACGCTGGCCGCATGGGCCTGGCGCATCAGGGTGGTGTTGCAGGGCGCCGCCTCATTCCAGCACGAAGCCACCCCGACGAACGGCTGGTTGATCTCCTTGGTGCCCAGACCCATGGCGTAGAGGTAACTGCGGTGCGGCGCGCGGCTCGGCCCCTCGGTCACATGCCGGCTGGGCAGTTTCGATTTATCCCAGCTTCCGTCGGGTCGTTTGTGCATGGGGAGGCTCCATCTCGAACTGAGGCGCAGCGGAATAGCCCGACGGGCCAACGGAAACCAGAGCCGGGACAACTTTCCCTTCTCCCCTTGCGGGAGAAGGTGGCCGCAACGCGGCCGGATGAGGGGTCGCGCCGGCCCCTCCAGTTCGGCTACAACGAGGCCGGGCAATCAGATGGCTGAGTTGAATTGATCAATCTCGACAAAATGAACCCTATGTCTCGTGACTTTGCCGCGAAGCTCTTCGCCATTTATCCGGAATGGCAGTTGTTTTCGTCGGCTCGCAGATTGCCCCGACACAGAACCGAATATCTATTGGTAGAGATACCCTCGCCGGACGCCGCAGACCTTGCCTACCCACTGGTTATCCATACTGATCGCCATGAGGTGCGGATCAATTTCGACTATTTTAGCTATCACCGCGAATGGCCGAGCGACCCGGGCGAGACTTCCATTTGGCGCTGCCCACTCAAATTCCTCGCTGCAATTATGCACGAGGACATCGCGGCCGCGTCTGGGTGGAAAGGTGACCACCTAAGTATAGCCTGGATCGTCCAGCGAGGCGAAACTTGGGAGAGCACGCTTCACAATTCGACGCTCGACCGCGTGCGTTTGCGATCGTGGAACGGCGCGCTCAACGATGATTGGCAGGGGTTCCGCGATCCAGCCAAGACTTGAATGGTGCAGAATGGCCGGTGCGACCCCTCATCCGTCATGCTCCGCATGACACCTTCTCCCGCAAGGGGAGAAGGAATCTGCGTACTAGCCCGCCCGGATTGCCTCTTCGACGCCCAGGGTCACGTCCAGGGCCCGGGCGGCTTCTTCGCCGGTGACCAGCGGCCGCTCGGTCTTGCCGCGCACAGCGTCGAGGAAGGCTGAGACGCTGACGCCCAGCGGGTCTTTCCCCGCCGGTGTTTCGGCGAAATTGGCGTTGAGGTCGTAGGGCGTGGAATTCTTGAACTCGCGGGTCAGGAAATCGATCTCCACCACGCCCAGAGCATAGACCACCTTCATAGTCCGCTTGCGCACGGGGGCGATGCGGCTGACTTCGAAATTGGCGACGAGGCCGGAATCGAACGTGATCTCGGCCTTGGCCGCGTCGGCGTCGCCGTCGGCTTCCACCGTCACCGGCTCGCCCTTGGCCAGGCTGAGCGCCAGGTCGATGTCGTGCACCATCAGATCCAGCGTCACCGAGACATCGCGGTTGCGGTCCGACGGCGTGCCCAAACGCACGGCTTCCAGCCGGATCGGCTCTTCGGGGATATCCAGCAGGCCCATGGCCTTGAACACCGCCCGCTCCTGATGACCCACGGCGACCACCAGCTTGCGCTTGGCGGCCTCGGCCAGAATCTTGTCGGCGGTCTCCAGATCGGTCGCCAGCGGCTTTTCCACATAGATATGGCAGCCGGCCTGCACCGCCATCAGGGCCGCGCGGCCATGGTGGATGGCGGGGGAGGCGATGGTCACGATGTCGGACGAGGCGATCACGCCAGTCATGTGCGTCAGGGCCGCCGCGCCCACTTCGCGGGCCAGCGCCTTGGCCGCCTCGTAGTCGGCGTCATAGATCCCCTTCAGCTCAACATCGGGCATCGAAGCGAGCTTTCGGGCGTGAAAACCGCCGAAGACACCGGCGCCGATTATGCCCGCCACGAGTTTGGTCATCGAATCTCCCCTGGAATTCAGATAGCGCGCGGGCGGGTTTTGCGGCAAGACGCGTGGCCATAACAGGAAAACCGAGAAACGCCATGACCCA
>CAZJBC010000306.1:0-3641 GCA_964543805.1 uncultured Brevundimonas sp. | reverse complement strand
TATGGATTTCGTCGATGAACAGGATGGAGTCCGGATGGGCCTCCAGTTCCTTGATCACCTGTTTGATCCGCTCTTCAAAGTCGCCGCGGTAGCGCGTGCCGGCCAGCAGGGAGCCCATGTCCAGCGAGAAGATGGTCGCCTTGGACAGCACTTCCGGCACCTCGCCGTCGTTGATCTTCTTGGCCAGGCCCTCGGCGATGGCGGTCTTGCCGACGCCGGGTTCGCCGACCAGCAGCGGATTGTTCTTGGTCCGGCGGCACAGGATCTGGATGGCGCGGTCAACCTCGGTCTCGCGGCCAATCAAGGGGTCAACCTTGCCTTCGCGGGCCTTGGCGTTGAGGTCGACGCAATAGGTTTCCAGCGCATCGCCGCCCTTGGGCGCCGCGCCGGTGCGGGTTTCTTCCTCGGTTCCCGCCGCCTTGACCGCGCGGGTTTCCGACGCGCCCGCACGCTTGGCGATGCCATGGGCGATGAAGTTGACCGCGTCGTAACGGGTCATGTCCTGTTGCTGCAGGAAGTAGGCGGCGTGGCTTTCGCGCTCGGAGAAGATGGCGACCAGCACATTGGCGCCGGAGACGTCTTCCTGGCCGGACGACTGCACATGGATCACCGCGCGCTGGATGACGCGCTGGAACCCGGCGGTCGGCTTGGCCTCGTCGCCGCTATCGATGATCAGCGATTTCAGCTCGACATCGAGATAGGTGATCAGGGCAGATCGCAGCTGCGGCATGTCCACGTCGCAGGCATTCAGCACCTTGGAGGCGTCATCGTCGTCCATAAGGGCAAGGAGCAGATGCTCGAGCGTCGCATACTCGTGCTTGCGCTCATTGGCGTAGCCGATGGCGCGATGAAGCGTGTCTTCCAGATTACGCGAGAAGGAGGGCAACGGGGCTCATTCCTTTCAATCTTTTTCCATAGTGCACTGTAGCGGGTGCTGGTTCCGGCGGGCCGCTTCGACGACTCGGGCCACCTTGGTTTCAGCCACTTCGTAGGTAAAGACGCCGCACAGACCGACGCCGTTCTGATGCACATGGAGCATGATCTGGGTCGCATCTTCGCGCGACTTGTTGAAAATCTCCTCAAGCACGTAAACGACGAACTCCATGGGGGTATAGTCGTCGTTGAGCAGCAGAACCCGGTACATGGACGGCTTTTGCAGCTTGGGCCTGGTCTGGGTGATGACGCCCACGTCGCCGCGCTCGCCTCCTCCCGGATTGCCCTGCTTTGGCCCGGCCATTTGCGTTCCAATCACTCCTCAGCGGTTGAGACGCGCGCTGCGCCTCGACGCTGATTAGATATGATAAACCCAGCGCAATAAAAGGGCGAAGCCTCATTCCGCGTCGCTTTGGCCCACTGAATGGCCAGTTGCGCACAAAATACCCACGCAAATGCGGCCTCGCGGCCTATCGCGCGAGATGGCGGGTCCGGTAGTTTCAGCGCCGTGAACGCCCAATTGCGCCTTCCCTTGAGCAGAGCCCCGGATTTCAGCCGGGAGCGATTCGCCCGCTCGCCGGCCAATGCGGCGGCGCTGGATCAACTGGCGTCCTGGCAGGGTTGGCCCGGCGGCGCTCTGGCGCTGATCGGGCCGGAAGGCTCCGGTAAAACCCACCTGGCGCACCTATGGGCCGCTGAAGCCGGCGGGCAGTTTCTTAGCCAGCCGCCGGCCGATGTCGCGGCGCTGGCCGGGCGGCGGCTGATCATCGAGAACGCCGAAGCCTGGCCTGATCCCGCCAGCCTGTTCCACCTGTTGAACATGACCCAGACGCAGGGATCGCTGCTCATGACCTCGCGCCTGGCGCCGGCCGCCTGGCCCGCCGCCCTGCCCGATCTGCGCTCGCGCCTCAATGCCCTGATGATCGCCCAGCTGGCCGAACCGGACGATGTCGTGCTGGGTGCGGTGCTGGCCGCCCTGTTCGCCGAGCGTCACATTCGCCCGACGCGGGACGTCATTCCCTACCTGCTGTACCGCATGGAACGCTCGATCCCGGCGGCCCGCGGGGTGGTCGACCGCCTGGACGACATGGCCTCAAACCAGCGCCGCGAAATCAACCGTGCGCTCGCCATCGAGGCGCTCGAGGTAGACAATGTCATAAACGATCTGTTCCATGATCAGGCCTAGGATGGCGATTAACGCTGTCCGATCCTAGATTGAACCGATGACCGACACCGCCGTCGACATGCCCGCCCTGGCCCAAGGCTCCAACCTGACGCTCGATCCTGAGCTGGCGGCTTCCCCTGCCCGCTTCTTCAACCGCGAACTGTCATGGCTGGCCTTCAACCGCCGGGTCATCGAGGAGAGCGAGAACCCGCGTCACCGGCTGCTGGAGCGCCTGCGCTTCCTGGCGATCAGCGCCAACAACCTCGACGAGTTCTACATGGTTCGCGTCGCCGGCCTGCGCGAACAGGTGCGCGAAGGCGTACGCACGCTGAGCCTGGATGGCCTTTCCCCCGCCCAGCAGATCGAAAAGATCAATGAGGAAGCCGCCCGGCTGATGGCCGAGCAACAGCGTGTGCTGAAGGCCCTGCGCCAGGGGCTGGCGGCCGAAGGTCTGAAACTGGTCGAGCCCGCCGATCTGACCACGGCGGAGCGCGGCTGGGCCGAGACAAAGTTCCTGTCTGACGTTTTCCCGGTTCTCACCCCCCTGGCCATCGACCCGGCCCACCCCTTTCCGTTCATCCCGAACCTGGCCTTCTCCCAGGTGCTGAAGCTACGCCGCGCCGACGGGCGCACTTCGTTCGCCCTGGCGCCAATCCCGGCACAGATCCCCCGCTTCTTCGAAATGACCGCCGGCCGCGACCGCAAGATCCGCCGGTTTATCAGCCTCGAAAACATGATCGCCCTGTCGATGGGCCACCTGTTCCCCGGGTGCGAGGTGCTGGAATCCGGCCTGTTCCGTCTGATCCGCGACTCCGACGTCGAGATCGCCGAGGAGGCCGAAGACCTGGTTCGCGCCTTTGAAGCCAGTTTGAAACAGCGCCGGCTGGGCTCTGTGGTCCGCATCGAGTTTGAAGCGGCCATGTCCGAGGAACTGCGCAGCTTCATCGCCGACAACCTGCACGCCGAAGCCCAGGACATCATCCTGGTGGACGGTCTGCTGGGCCTGGACGAACTGGCCCAACTGATCCCCGCCGACCGCCCGGACCTGAAGTTCAAGGCCTTCGAGGCCCGCTTTCCCGAGCGCATCCGGGACCACGGCGGCGACTGTTTCGCGGCCATCCGCGAGAAGGACATCCTGGTCCACCACCCGTTCGAAAGCTTCGACGTGGTCGTCCAGTTCCTGCGCCAGGCGGCGCGCGATCCGAACGTGGTGGCGATCAAACAGACTCTTTACCGCACCTCCAAGGACAGCCCGATCGTCGCCGCCCTGATCGAGGCGGCCGAGGCCGGCAAGAACGTCACCGCCCTTGTCGAGATCAAGGCGCGCTTTGACGAAGAGGCCAATCTGAAATGGGCGCGGGACCTGGAGCGGGCCGGCGTCCACGTCGTCTTCGGCTTCGTCGAGTACAAGACCCACGCCAAGCTTTCGATCGTGGTGCGGCGCGAAGGCGAAGGGCTGAAGACCTATTGCCACTTCGGCACCGGCAACTATCACCCGCAGACCGCCAAGGTTTACACAGACCTGTCGCTGTTCACCTGCGAC
>CAZJBC010000305.1:0-3683 GCA_964543805.1 uncultured Brevundimonas sp. | reverse complement strand
TCATGCCGGGGACCAAGCAGGAGATCGGCGGCCTGATCAAACACGGCGCCAAGCTCTTGTTCGCCTATGCCGAAGCCACGGTGCCGAAGGTCACGGTGATCACCCGCAAGGCCTACGGCGGCGCTTATGACGTGATGAGCTCAAAGCACCTGCGCGGCGACGTCAACTACGCCTGGCCGACCGCCGAGATCGCGGTCATGGGCTCCAAGGGCGCGGTGGAGATCATCTTCCGAGCCGAGGCTGGCGATCCGGCCAAGCTGGCCGAGCGCGAAGCCGAGTACAAGGCCCGCTTCGCCAACCCATTCGTTGCCGCCCAGCGCGGCTACATCGACGATGTGATCATGCCCCATTCGACCCGGCGGCGGATCTCGCGGGCGCTGCGCAGCCTCAAGGGGAAGAAGATATCCAATCCCTGGAAGAAGCACGACAACATCCCGCTTTAAGAGCGGAACCACGGCAAGCCTCCCGGGTTGATGCAGTAGCGCGCCGCGCCTGCATCCCAGAAGGAATTCCGCCATGGCCAGTCAACCCCGCTATCCTCGTCCGCTCTACGATGGGCAAGATCCCTTGCCCGGTTACCGGGACGACGATGCCCGGCTTGACGATCGCACCGGCGTGGGCCCGGGCACGCCCGGAGGCTATCGGGCTTCGAGGGAGCCCCGGCGCGACCCGCGACCGGATGACCGTTATCGGGAGGATCCGCGCTATGCCGAGGCTCGCAGTTTCGATCCGCCGCAAAGCTATACGCCCGAGTTTCGCGGCCGGCCGCGCCGTCCCGAACATGAAATCACGCCGGAAGACTATCGCCGGCGCCGCCAGATCTATCGCGGGGCCGACTTCAGCGGCGAGACCTATCGGCCGGAACGGGCGGCTGACAATGAATACTGGTGGGCGCTGGCGGAAAGCCGATACGGAGGCGTGGACCCTATGTCGCCCTACAACCCTTATGGCTCCTGGTGGGGCATCGGACCCAACTTCGGATTTGGTCAAGATCTGCGCGGCGAGCCGGCGGCCGAACTCGGGGGCGAGCCCCACGGGCCGGAACAGCACGGCCGCCACTTCTGGGACAAGGCCTCGGATGAAGTGGCCTCGTGGCTAGGCGATGAAGCAGCCCATTCGCGCCGCCAGGCCGATCGCGGCGAACACGCCGGCCGTGGCCCAAAGGGCTACAAGCGCTCGGACGGCCGCATCCAGGAGGATGTTTCGGACCACCTCACCAATGATTCCTGGCTGGACGCTTCACGGATCGAGGTTCAGGTCCGGGAAGGCGAAGTTACCCTGAACGGCAAGGTCGCCAGCCGCGACGACAAACGGCGGGCCGAACTGTGGGCCGAAACGGTGTCGGGCGTCAGTCACGTGCAGAACAATCTGCTCGTCGACCGCAATGTTGGTCAGGACGGCGAGCTGGGCGAGAACTCCGTCCTCGACGACCAGGCAAAGGGCAACGCCTGAAAACGCGCCCGCTCTGAGCCAGATCAAGGAGACGGCCCGCAAAGCCGCCTAGGCAGCAGGTCAGGTTTTTCTGAAGGTCGTCTCCGCCTTGAACGGTCAGCTTCTTCTCCAACTTGTCCTGGCCACCGGCATGGTCGGCGTGACGGTGCTTATCCACCTGACCGGCCTGGGGGTGCTGATCGCGGCCATGCGTTTCCACGCTGAGCGGTTGATGACCGGCAAGGTGGCGATCAACCAGCTCGTCGTCATCGTCGGCGTCGCCTACGGCCTGTTCGTTCTGCACACCGTGGAGATCTGGTCTTACGCCATGGTCTATACGGCTCTCCACGCCGCGCCGGATTTTGAGGGCGCCCTCTATTTTTCCACGGTCACCTACACCACAATCGGCGACGTCAATTCAGCCCTGACCCACCCCTGGCGGATCCTGGGCGCCATTGAGGGCGCCAACGGCATCATCCTGCTGGGCTGGTCGACCGCCTTCTTCGTGTCGGTCGTGGCCCGCATGCGCACGGTCGAGCACGACTGGCTGCGGGGCGGTCAGGGCGAGGATCGCTAGAGCGCGTCGTCCCGGTGCAGGCGGTCCGGCGATGGATCGCCTTTCTTGACGAACTCCAGGCTCACCGAATTGATGCAGTAGCGCAGCCGGGTCGGCGCCGGGCCGTCGGGAAAGACGTGGCCGTGGTGGGAATCGCAACGCGCGCATCGGGTCTCGATCCGGCGCATGCCATAGCTGCGATCCTCGATGGACCTGACGTGAGCCTCGTCGAACGGCGCATAGAACGAGGGCCACCCCGTGCCGCTCTCGAACTTGGTCTTGTGCAGGAACAGCGGCAAAGAACACAGGCGGCAGCAATAGACGCCGTCGTCCTCTTGCCCCAACAGGCCGCCGCAGAACGGCGCTTCGGTGCCGTGATGCAGCAGCACTTCGGCTTCTTCAGGGGCCAGGCTGGCTGTCAGCTCGGCAAGCTCGGCCGGCGATGGCGGCGTCAGGTCAAATCCGGAGGGGGAACGCATCTTGATCCTATCTCGCGTTGCAAAGGCTGGCGCGTGCGTCTAACTCCCGCAGACTAACGCGTGAACCCGGCCGGGGAGCCTATGTTTTCGAAAATCCTGATCGCCAACCGTGGTGAAATTGCCGTGCGGGTCATCAAGACCTGCCGCCGCCTCGGCATCAAGACTGTTGTCGTCTATTCCGAGGCCGATGCGGATTCGCTGGCCGTCGAGATGGCCGACGAGACCGTGTTCATCGGCCCCGCGCCCGCCAACCAGTCCTATCTAGTGGCCGACAAGATCATCGCCGCCTGCAAGGAAACCGGCGCCGAAGCTGTCCACCCCGGGTTCGGGTTCCTGTCCGAGAACGCCAGCTTCGCCCAGCGCTGCGCCGACGAGGGCATTGTCTTCATAGGCCCGAATCCCGGCGCGATCAGCGCCATGGGCGACAAGATCGAATCCAAAAAGTTCGCGCAGAAGGCCAATGTCTCCTGCGTGCCGGGCTACATCGGCGAGATCGCCGACACTGCCCACGCCATCAAGATCTCCGAGGACATCGGCTATCCGGTGATGATCAAGGCCTCGGCCGGCGGCGGCGGCAAGGGCATCCGGGTCGCCTGGAACAAGAAGGACGTCGAAGAAGGCTTTCCGGCCGTGCGCTCGGAAGCCAAAGCCTCGTTCGGCGATGACCGCATTTTCATCGAAAAGTTCATCACCTCGCCGCGCCACATCGAAATCCAGGTCATGGGCGACAAGCACGGCGACGTGCGCGCCCTGTTCGAGCGTGAATGCTCGATCCAGCGCCGCAATCAGAAGGTCATCGAAGAAGCGCCCAGCCCGCTACTGGACGAGAAAACCCGCAAGGCCATGGGCGACCAGGCGATCGCGCTGGCAAAAGCCGTTGGCTACGATTCAGCCGGCACCGTCGAGTTCGTGGCCGGCCAGGACAAGTCGTTCTTCTTCCTGGAGATGAACACCCGACTGCAGGTCGAGCACCCGGTCACCGAACTGATCACCGGCCTTGACCTGGTCGAGCAGATGATCCGCTCGGCTTATGGCGAAAAACTGAATATTCCCAAGGACCTGAAGATCAACGGCTGGGCGATTGAAAGCCGCATCTACGCCGAGGACCCCTACCGCAAGTTTCTGCCCTCCATCGGCCGCCTGGTTCGCTACGATCCGCCCGCCGAGGGCGAACGCGACGGCTACACCGTCCGCAACGACGCCGGCGTGCGCGAGGG